>DSCM01000068.1 GCA_011049115.1 Pseudomonadota bacterium | reverse complement strand
ATACGGCCGCCCCCCAGAAAAAGAGCCAGAAAACCAGCCCCGCTCCCAACCGCAACCCAACTTTTTTAAATTCTGTCATTGTCATTATATACCCACGCGCCGCAAGCGGCGCACCCAGATAAATAACCTATTGTACCTATGCAGCCCAATGATTGGTCGCCCGAAGTAAGCCGTAAAAAACAGAACCTTTCAGGGTCGGCTGAACAGTTACAACCTTTTTTAAATAACTTTTAGCCCGATACAAGCATTCTCCGACCTCTGTGCCACGCAACTTTCCGCCTTTGGCTTGGGCTAACTTTGCAGACCTTTTACCAGCTCCGCGCCGTCAGCTGAGTCACCCCATTTAGTCCGCCATACAGGGCCAGGGCCTTGACCTCGGCCGCACCCTCTAGATGCAGGGAGGCAAAGGCTTCGGGTCCGGCGGTGGTAAAAAGACCGGCGACATTATGCGCAAGCTTTTCCCGGGGGCCCAGATGAAGAGGCAGGCTTTCCAACACTTCACCGCCGGCGTCCAGAACGGAAAGCACCACTTCCCGGGATGCAAAAGCCTGATTCAGCAGTACGATTCCGGTCCACCAGCCATCGCAGACGGCCAGATGCGCTAACCGACGACAATCCGCTTGTCCGCCATCATCTCCCAGAGGAATGGACACCTCGGCTTCATCACCGTAACGATAGCTCAGATAAGCGGCATATTCCCGATCACCTTCAACCTGCAGCCAGGCCCGACTCAGGACCTCGTCACCGACACCAAATAATGCGCCACTTAGCTGTAACTTCCGGGCCGCGAAGGCAGGCAGGTTCAGCGTATGGGGAAGTGGCAGGGGAGCGCCGTCAACCCAGGCGGTCATCGTCAACCTCACTCCGGCCTCATTGGGGTTACACAATCCTAGATTCGACTGCCAGCCGGCATCGGCGGCCAGATGCGGCGCCAACTGACTTCGTGCGGGCGCCAGCAACGGCAGCTGATCCGCCAGGTTAATGCCTTCCATGGCAATCACGGCTCCGCTTACCGCCGGACTTACGTCTTCCAGCAGCGCCCAGCCGTCAAGGCTTTGCTGCGCGGGATATTCCCCGCAGGCATACTTGAACACGGTCGCGGGCGGCAGTTCCAGTACCGCCTCCCGGCGCGGCGTACCGTCATTTTTAAAATAAGAAATCCGCAGGCTCTGCGCCTCAGCCCCCTGATTGGCCAGATAAACCGTGGCCGAGCGCTGCATGTTCGAGGCGCTGGTCAGCCAGGGCACGACCAGACGGCCGCCGCTGGTCACCAGATCGGCTGCCGGAGGCCCCCATAACTTGCGGCTGTCGCCGCTGAGCGATAAGATCTGAAAAGGGGCCCGGGAAACCAGTTTGACCGCCTGAGCCACGGCCTCGCCCTTAAAATAATCGGCCGCGATTTGATTATCGACGAGCCCCAACCAGCGCCCGCCCAGATCAAGCTGATTCCCGCTGACGGCGCCGCGACCAAAAGGCAGCCCCTGATTCCCGATCATTTCCAGCCACACCCGCTCCCCGGCCGCGGCGCGCTCATCCGCAACCACCGCGTAGCCTGACCAGTACTGTCTGGCGGGCAAACCATAGAGCCAACTTTGATACGGAGCTTCGACGCCGACGTAGAGATGCACGCAGACCCCGGCCCAGTTTTCCGCGCCCGGAAGAATCCGCAGCAGCAGTTCTTCGCCGCCCACAGCCGTGGAGCAAAGCGTCAGGGGCCGCAGGGTCGAGTCTAGTTCTCCGGCATCTGTGACCAGGCCGTTTTTTTCGATTTGATAATGCGCCGTATTGCCGGGCGCGCTTTGCGGGTCCAGGGCCAGAGCGCAGCTGAAGCGCTCGCCTTCCAGAGGCGTCAGCCGAAAAAAATCCTCTTCTCGCGGGTAGACTACCAGCAGGTGATGGCCGGGAACCAGATTCTCATTTTCAAGCTCGTCGCCCACGCTTTGGGCCATTTCCACAACCCGGTCGTAGTCGACAAAGAGATTCTCCCGGCGCACCCCGATCGGAATCCACACCGACTGCGGATGCAGCTCCCCGGGATCCCCCTGCAGCCAGGCGCCGCCGCCACTGTAATGACCCTGGCTGTTCTTGTCGAGGCGGTACACGTAGGTCCGGCTTTGCACTTTGGTCCCCTGATAATCCGGCTCCACGAAATCATCGGCGTGCCAGATCGTGCAGACGATCTGATCACTGACCTGACCGGATGTAACCTCCATTTCATAACGGTAGATCGGATAGGACCAGAAGGCGGAGGATGAATCGAGATCAGCCCCGATCATCTCCCCGCGCTCGCCGATGTACTTGAGCAGATAACGATGAAAAGGCTCGGGACTTTGCTGACAATATTCATAAAGAATCTCGTCCTCGACATGGCAGGCCGCGAGCAGGCCCTTCTTGTCGCCGACGGTCAGAAAAACCCCGTTGCGACTGGACGGCAGAATGGGCTGGGGTTCGAGAATGGCGGCATTGACCCAGCCGTTACAAAAGCCGATCCAGTTTAAGGCCTGGGGATCGTACCATTCCTGCAAGCCCCGATAGTAAGCCTGGCCGGGCCTGCGACCGCCGGTGTAGAGATCATACTTTTCGGCCGGCGAGGGCCGGCCGTTATAACCCAACACCAGGGAACCCTTGTTTTTCGGCCACCACCAGCCCGACCAGGGCACCGCCGCGGCCTCGGCCTGCAGAACCGCGGCGTCTGCTGCCGTCGCGGCCAGGCCCAGCGGGCCGAGCAGCGTCAGAACCAGGACCAGGTTGAGAATCAGGTTAGGGTTGCGGTTTTTCATGCAAAGAACCCGTCGGCATTGGCTTTTCCACTGCGAATGGATTGCCGGTGGCGGCCGCGCCGCCGGCCGGCAGATACCAGTCCCCTTTCTCCCAGACCCAGTCCAGCGTTTGCGGCGTGTCTTTGAAGGTAAAACCCATGGCCTGCAAGGTGTTCCTAAGCTTTACCCGGGCCTGACGGCCGCTTTCGTCCACTTCGAGGGCCGCGATCTCACTGCCGAGATAACGGATATTCCCGGTCCGGGCCATTTCCGGGGCAAGATAAAAGGCGCGCAGGGCCGCAAGATCGGATTGTTGTCGCGCCGCGAGAAAACCCTCTACCCGAGCGCGCAGCCGGACTTCCGGATCGACGGGCGCTCCGAGACCGCTACAGGAGGCCAGACCCAACAAAAAACTGACCAGCAAAAATTTTCCTAACATTCTCGGCTTCAACCCCATCGTTACTCTCCGCAAATAGAATTTTCTACCCAGGTTATAGTCTGATTTTCAGGCGCAAGCGCCCGAATACCAATCTTTTTCACACTTCTTTAGTACGATATGTTATTGTCGCTGTCAACCGCTAAATCGGCCCTGCGTATTATATTACTTTAATGATAAAATGGCAGTAACTATTCAGCCGTCCCGGATAACCTTGGGCCATGTCCCGATTCCTTACGAAAATCAGGCCATGTCCCGGATTTTCCCGCCTTTTACTTCTCCATGCAAGATTAGGACAACGCCGTTGAACCGTTGTAAAAGATAACCGTTCAGCGTTGTTTTCCGGCAAAAAAAAGAAGAGTCCCGTTGACCGGGACTCTTCTTTTTGAACTAGCTTTCAAGACTGATCAGTTACTTGTCTTGAGTCACATGAGTCACACTTAATAGAGGGTCTGATAAGTTGTACATCCACTGCAGCAACCGCAGGCACCATCCTTGGACAGGTAGCCATAAGCCTGGGTGTTGTCGCCCATGATCGCGAAACCGCTCAGGGAAGCAGCGATCGTACCTTCACCGTGAGGAACCGTGCCGACAGCCTGGGCGTAAATCGCGGCGCTGTCGCCCAGGGCGGACAGATCAAGCTGGCTCAGAGCCCGAATCTCGACACTGTAGGCGGGGACCGTCAGGTTGATGGTGGTGCT
>DSCM01000067.1 GCA_011049115.1 Pseudomonadota bacterium | reverse complement strand
TGGCCCGCAGCTTCTCATTGGCCCGCAGCAGATGACGGGTGCGTTTCTGCACCTGCGCGCGCAACAGCAGGATCAGGGTCAGGGCTAAAAGCAACGCCCCGAAAACCGCGCCGATGATCCAAAGCAGATATGGCGGCACAATTTTCTGGGCCGGTTTTTCCAGCCATTGTCCCAGCTCACGATAATATACCGAACCCGCCTGGTTCTTCATGGTGCGCAGATGCCGGTCGATAGCTGTCAGCAGGTCGGCGTTGCGACCCCGACTCGCGGCGAAAAACAAGGGCGCCGCGTTAAAGACGAGCGCCGTGCGCTCGAGGTCGTAATCCTGATAAAAATAGTTTCCAAAAAAGTTATTGGCCGCCACCGCGTCCGCCTCTCCCCGGGCCGTCAGGGTAAAGGCTTTTTCGTAGGAGTCCACCTTGATGATGGAGTTTTCACAGCCAAGCCCCCGGAGAATTCGTTCCAGAGTAGTTTGCTGAATGGAATCCTCGAACAGGGCGAGGCGCAGGTCGTGCAGATCAGACCAGTTTTTAACCGGTTTCTTAGGGTGCGTATAGATCTGGGACCAGCTTTCGAGAACCTCTTCCTGGTGGAAATCCAGAAATTGCTTTCTTTCCGGTGAAAAAGCGACATCCGGCATCAGGTCGATCTGTCCCCGCTCAAGCGCCGCCAGGGCTGCGGTCCAGGCCGAAGGAACAAAGATCAACTGCCAGTTTTCCTGCTTAGCGACTTCCTCGATAATGCCGGCGAAAATTCCCGCAGCCCGACCGTCGGCGGCGGTGAAAATCTTGGGCTTGTTTTCGTAGAGGCCGATGCGGACCGGGCGAGAACCTGAAGGGAGTTGAATTTGATTTTCGGTTTCAGGAGCGGTGGCTGCCGAAAGCCTTTCCTCGAAGGGGGGGCTTGGTGCTTGCGATAAAAGCTTAGCGTCGGCCAAGCTTTTATCGGCGTTTGCCGGCGGGACGAGGAAAAATAGGCCGAGGATTAACAGCCCGATGGGGTATTGCCGGCGGCCGACGGCCGGTTGGTTATTTGTGGCCATGACTGATTTCCTGAGCCGACAAAATTTTTTTGGGGCGGCTTGAGTTTGAAAGCCAAGGTGTACTCATTTTACAGTGACGAGGTCAAGGAATATTTTAGGGATAGCCCAGTCAGCATCTTTCCGTTGCCGCAAGGACAAGGTTGGGCTGGGCGACTGCCGGAAAACGGTAAATGAAAAAATCAGGCGCTCAGCGGAACCACGACCGGCAGGCCGGCGACCTCGGTGAGCACGCTCTTGAGCCGGAAGACTTCTTCAATCAGTTTCGGAGTGATGATGGCACTGGTTCCGGCCGCGTGCAGCCGGCCCCGGCGCAGAAAAATGAAGTGATCGGCAAAGCGCAGGGCGGCGTTGAGATCATGGGTCACGACCAGGGTGGTCAGCTGGAGTTCATGGGTGATTTTGCGTAGCAGCGCCATGACCTCCAACTGGTTGACCAGATCAAGGTGGTTGGTGGGTTCGTCCAGCAGCAACAGCCCGGGTTTTTGTACCAGCGCTCGGGCAATGACCACCTTTTGCAGTTCACCTCCGGAGAGTTCGCTGGTCAGGCGATCGGAAAGTTGATCAAGATGAATCATTTTCAGGATCCTGTCAACTTCTCGAAGATGGCTTTCCCGGTTTGCGGCAAAACCGGTCGTCACCGCCTGCCGTCCCAGGAGCACGGCTTCAAACACCGTGCAATTGATGGCCGGTGATTTCTGTGGCATGTACCCGCAGCGCCGGGCGAGGTCACGGCGGGAAAAGTCTCGACAGTCGGCACCGTTCAGCAGAACCGTGCCCCTCTGAGGCTTGAGCAGCCGGTTGATGGTTTTGATCAGGGTCGATTTGCCGGAGCCGTTGGTCCCCATAACAACCCCGAGCCGCCCGGTTTCAAGCCTGAAGGAAATATCGGTTAAAACCTGATTATGGGGATAGCTGAAGGAAATTTGGCGCAGTTCGACACTCATCTTCTTTCCTTGCGGCCTCGGGCCAGCAGGTAGAGAAAAAGCGGGGCTCCGGCAAAAGCCGTGAGAATGCCGACCGGCAGAATCGTCGGGGCCAGCAGGAGGCGGGCGAGCAGATCGGCGCCGAGCAGCAGCAGGGCTCCGGCCATGGCCGAATAGGGAATCAGATAGCGATAGTCCTGGCCGACCAGGGGGCGCATCAGATGGGGAGCGATCAGGCCGACAAAACCGATAATTCCGAGAAAGGCGATGGTGACCGCGGCCAGCAGGGAGGTGAGCAGTAGGGTGAATAAACGCAGGCGTTCGACCTCTATGCCGAGACTTAAGGCGGTGTCGTCGCCCCAGAGCAGGGCGTTGAAACTCCAGCCCTGGCGCCAGAGGTAAAGGAGGGCTGGAAACAGCAGCAGGGCCATCAGGTACAAATCCCGAGGGCGGGCTTTGCCGAGATCGCCAAAGGTCCAGAAAACGGTGCCTGCCACCTCGACATCACTGGCGAAATACTGAAGCAGCATGGTCAAGGCTCCGAAAAAAGCACTGAGAGCCACTCCCGACAAAATCAGGGATTCCGGAGTGATTTCGCGGAAATAAGCCAGCATGCTCAGGACCGCGACGGTCAGCAGAGCCCCTATGAAGGCCGCAAGAACCACAATATAGGGGGCCAGCCTCGGGGACAGAAAACCATCTGCTCGAGGTAGTCCCGCCCCCAATACGATAATCGCGAAGGCAGCTCCGCAGGCTGCTCCCTGCGAGACGCCGAGGGTGAAGGGGGAGGCCAGCGGGTTACGCAGGACATTCTGCATGGCCGCGCCGGAGCAGCCCAGGGCGGCTCCGGCCAGCAGCGCGGCCAGAGCCCGGGGCAGACGAATGCGATTAATAACGTGTGTCAACAGCGGTTGACGATCGGAACCGCCCAGGACTTCCATCAGGGTCGACCAGGAGAATTGGTAGGTGCCGATTTTCAGGGATAACAGGAAAAGAACGATGATGGCCAGCAGCAGAAAAACACCGCTCAGGTTGCGGCGCTGAAGCCGTTTCCGATAATCGGAAATGGGGACGGCAGAAGCTTTATCCATCAGCGGCAGGCGAGGTTTTTCAGCGTAACGGGCTGAAAAGCCGGTAACGTGGCTCCATCAACCCTGAGATTCAGAAAAAAACGGAAGATTTCGTCAATCTTGGTATCGATGCAGAGCTTCGCGAAACTCTGCGGGTACAGCCGACTGCCGATAAACCAGGCGTTGGCGAGGGCGCTTTCAAGGTTGGTGTTATATTGGTTGTAGGGCAGCACTGTGTAGAGATGGTTTTCGCGCACGGCTCGAAGCAGCTCGAAAAATCTTTGGTTTTGCAGATACTGAAGAGCGATCTGGGACAGGCCGCTGGAGTCGAGAAAGATAATCTCCGGGTCCCATTGCAGCAGTTTTTCCTGGTCGATAAACAGATGGTCGCCGTTCGGATCTGATCCGGCGACATTCTCGGCCTCGACCAACTGGCCCGGGAAATAGCCGTTCTCGGTGCTTTCATAGCCGCGTCCTCCCTTGTAGGCCAGGCCGCCGAAATAAACCCGGGGCGAGGGGTGGGCCGCGCCCCGACAGAGGTCCCGCAGTTCGGCTTGCGTCTTTTCCAGGTAGGCTGTGATGGCTGCGGCCCGCTCCCGGCGACCGATAATTTCTCCCATCAGTGTCAGCGAACGGGTCGCTTCCTGACGCCAGACCCCGAGTTTCCCGTAGCTTAGAATGACCGTCGGAATGCCGGTTTTGGCCTGGAGGTTTTCGCTTTGCCGATAATCCAGGCCAATGACGAAAATCACTTGGGGGCGGCAGGCGAGCAAAGCTTCGCAATCAGGGAGCTTGCCGGCGCCGCCGCTGCCGATGCAGGGGAGCTGGGTCAGCTCCCGGCGAATGGCCTCGGAATAGGGCCGAAAAAAATCGGGCAGGGGTTTCAGCTCCAGTTCCTCGATGCCGACCACCTGATCGATGGCCTGCAGGTAAGTGGCCAGACGCAGGGCGCCGGGGCCCAACGCCACAATTCTGTCGACCCGATCGGGGACGATGACCTGGCGTTCTGCCAGGTCGATAATCTCGCGGGCCTCGGTTCGACCGTCCAGGAACAGGGAACCCAACAGCAGCCCCAACAGGATAAAAAGGTTGCGTGCTTTCATGGCGGAAAGTTTCGTCCTAAAATTTGCCGCTGATTTTGCCGATCAGGGTGAAAGGCACCCCGGCGTAATACTGGCTGGCGGAAGAGCCGTCGTCGTCGGCATTGATAGTGCCGACGTATTTCTTATCGAAAAGATTAATGCATTCGAGTTCCAGCCCGGCTTCCCGGAGAAACTTCAGGTTCTTTAACCTATAGCCGATGGTCATGTCAACCGTTGTGTAGCGGTCGATTTTTTCCCGGTTTTCAATGTCGCCGTAGCGCCGGTCGACATATTTCAGGCTGGGAGCGAAGCTCAGATCGCCCCAGCGGTAGATGGCGCCGGCTTTCAAAAGCCAGCGCGGGGTGTCGGGCAGATCCTGGTTTTTGGCGGCCAGCCCGGCGCCGGAGTTGTTGACGTCGTCATCGAAGGTGGCTTGGCTGTAGCTTGGATTGAAATAGAACATCAGGTTGTCGGCCGGATAGATATTGCATTCCAGCTCAACCCCCCAGATGGTCGCGTCGCCGAGGTTCTGATGGTAGTTGACCCCGACCTTTGGGTCAAAGGCGACAAACAGCAGATCGTGATGCTGAGCGTAGAAAATGGATGGGGCGAGACTGAACCAGCGATGTTGAAAACGGCAACCGAAATCAAAGTTGTCCGAGGTCTCCAGTTTCCACTGGTCGAAAACATCCTGCAGGGTGATGCCGGCCGCCTGAAATTTGTCTCGGTTCTGACTGTAGGTCATTGCCAGCGGAACGTAGGCGTACGGCCGCATGAAATTGCGGCCGTAATTGAGATAGAAATCCAGGGTCGGAGAAGCCTGAAAGCCGAAGCTCAGCGTCGGCAGCCATTTCTGATAACGCAGGCTTTGCAAGCTCATCGCGGCATCGACGCCCAGGTTGTGATTGAGCGCGTCATGATAGACGGCCGGAGTGTCCTTGTTGCTGAGATAGGCCAGGCTGGCGGGTTCTTTAAGGGAAAAATATTTAATTCCGGCCTGGCAGCTGAAAGGGCCGCATTGACGGCTCAACTGGAAATAGGGGGTGTGGATCTGGCCCGCGCCCCGGTTTTCGGCGAGATAAGCCCAACCCGCGTAGTTCCGACCGGCGCCATCGAGCTTGTTCTTGCGAATATATTTTTCCAGGTCATGGTTTTCATACCAGTAGCCGGCGCTTACCAGATAATCTTGCCATTGGCCCACATATTCGAGCTTGTAGCCGAAGCGCTCGCTGTCGACATACTTGTCGGCGGCTCCGTCCAGCCATTTTTTATCCTCGCTCGCATAGTAGGGTTTTAAGGTCAGGCTGTGATCCTGGCTGATTTTATATGTGAAAATCGCTACCAGGTCGTGGTTTTCAGTCTGGTTATGGTGATATTTGTAATAGTCGACGTCGGCCGGACCGCCGGTCACCTCTTTAAGGTAATCATCATTGTAATGGCTGGAGATATGACGGGCCTGATTGTAGCTGAGCGCTTGATACAGGTCCATCTCGGCATCATCGTAGTTGTAGAAGAGTTCGGCTTCGAAGCGGTCTCCCAGGGGTTGCTGCAGGCCGATGGTCAGATGCTCGCGTCCGCCGACCTCACCCCGGCCTTTCCACTTGTTGGCCTCGGTGTGGGAGGCGGAAACAAAGGCCCGGCCCGCAGTGGGCAGCCGTCCCGAGTCGAGGCGGAGAAAACTGCGGCTTAAAGAGTGAGCGCCGAGACTCTGCTCCAGCACCAGACCGGAGGTTTCCGCCGGTCTGGTGTAGCTTAGGGCAATGGTGCCGCCACGATTACCGGTGCCGCTGCTCAAAGGGGCCGGCGCGGCGCCACGATAGAGTTTCAGCGATTCTATATTTTCAAGATCGTAAAGGTAATCGCGGGGACCGATTCCCATAATGCCGTAATTGGGAATGCCCTCCGCCGACATGCCGGCGAACATGCTGCGAATGCCGCGCAGGCGAAGCTCGGCGCCGCCGATGCCACTGGGATCGATAAGTTCGGGATTAAGCCCGGGCAAAACGGAAAAAGCCTGGTAAACGCTGCTGAGACCGCCGATGCCTGCCAGTTCCAGGCCGTCCGGGGTGATCTCGCTGCCGGTATAAAGGAGGTCTCCTTCCTGCCGGGTGGGACTGATCGGCAGAGCCTTGACCGTCAGCTCATCGATTCTGGTAGCCTGCGGTGAAAAAGAGGGTTCTTCCGCCGCCAGACTTGCAACCGGATGACCCGGCAACGGCAAGGCGGTGGCGATCAGGAGGATGATGAACAGGAGTCGGTGAGCAGGCGTCAGCATTAATTTTCTCCTTGGTAGAGACGGCTCGTAACTGAAGAAATTACCTGAAGGTGGCTGTGGTTTGCGGCCGGATTCAAGGCGTGCCAAAAATTAAAAAACCACGAAAGCGGCAGCCCGTGCAACGGAACCTCTGCCGACCTTCGTGGTCGATAATTCTGCTTGTTGTAGCTGAAAAGGAGGATTTATTTGCTCGAAAGCTGCAATTCTTATCCGCCGGTAAACCTTCTTGGTCTGCTCGCGCGGGCAAGGAATAAATCCGAGGGGCAAACGTTATAACGAAAATCTGAAAAAGTCAACCGCTTTTGTATATTTTCAGCCAGCTTAAGTTTTGACGGCGATTGGGTGTTTTTTCGTAACCTCTCGTAAAGGTTCGACGTTTTTCCAGGGCCAGGGAGCCCTAAGCCCTGCGGCTGGCTGAGCGCACGCGTGCGAGGTGCGCAATTG
>DSCM01000066.1 GCA_011049115.1 Pseudomonadota bacterium | reverse complement strand
TAAAAAAATGACGTCATTATCTGCTGCTCCGCCATCTCCTCCCCGGTTGCGTCGTTTTATATTTTTTTCACCTCAACCGAGGTGTCACATTCGTTGCCGGTCACGCCCCATAAATTCCAGCCGTATTTCAGATGGTAAGATGGCGCCCCCGGTTCCTCGGGATATTGAACCGATTGGGTTGGCTTCGGCCGAATGGGGGTAATCAGATTAAACCAGCCTTCGCGACAGTTGAACATCTCACCGCCGTTTTCCACCCTGACTTCACCGTCGCGAATCCCGGGGGACACCTTGACCTTACAGACCATCTTGCCGTACTGGTTGAAAACGGAAACCACGTCGCCGTCCACGATGCCGCGCTGACGGGCATCTGCGGTTGCCATCATGATATAGACCTCGCCCCGCTGCAGACGGAGCAGAACATCGATGTCCCGGAAGGTGGAGTGGGTGCCCCAGCGGCCATGAGGGGAGTTGAATTTAAGCGGGGCCGGGGTTTTTCCGTCCGGCAACAGGTCATGCTCAGGTTTCTGGTAAATGGGCAGCTCATTGCGCAAAGCCAGAAAGTAGGAGTGATCGATGTAGAACTGCTGACGCCCGGTCAAGGTTTTCGGGCCGATCATGCCGAGAAATTTTCCGGCATAAAGTTTGGGCATCTTCACCCCGGGCGCCGCCTCGACCATCTCAGAGGCCAGTTTGCCCCCGCCCGGGAAGGGCAGTTTGCGCTCCACATTTTCAGAAAAAGGCACGAGCGGTCGTTTGTACTGGGCCGCCGGGAAGGGGATTGGAGCTTCCTTGATCAGCTCCACGATGCCGTCGAAGTAGCCGGAGACATCGCAGGCAAATAGTTTGCCTTCGATCAGTTTCTGCATTTCGGGGGCAAATGCCTTTTTGTTTTGCCGATATTCATCAGGGTTGGGATACATCATCGGGCTATTTTGCAGAATGAACTTTGCCGCTTTAACGTCGGTGTCGAGTTTTCCGCCCGCAGTAAATGTGTCGTGCAAGGTAGTAAAATCAACAGTCTCTTTTTTCTCCTCGTCATTCCATTTGCCATTCCATTGTCCGCCGGCAGCCAGTTTTCTGGACTCATCCTGCAGCCGCCGGGCCAAATCCTTAAATATCTCAAAATCGGTTCTCGATTCATACAAAGGCTTGATACAGACACCCTGGGACTGGAGGTAAGGGTGCATGGGGGTGGTTGCGATGTCGAATTTTTCATACCAGGTCGCCGCCGGGAGGATAACGTCGGCATACATGCCGGTCGAGGTCACGCGAAAATCGATATTAACCACCAGTTCCAGCAGATTTTCGTCGGCGAACCACTCTTTTGTACGGTGGCCGCTCTTGCCCTGGTTGAGGAAATTGGCCCGCCAGATGATCATCGCCTTGGGCCTTTTCGGTGGTTTGGGATAAATCGGGATCCATTTTTTGGCCAGGGATTGAATCAACAGGTAGTAGTTGTAGGCCCATCCGGTTTTGGGATCGGCGCTGACCGGAACACCGTTGGGCAACTTGGCGATCTCCCCCTTTTCAATGGCCGCAGCCAGTTCAGGAATATTTTTTCCCAAGCGCCAGAGCTGGGCATCATAGTGGGACCAGACAAAAAGAGTGCCGTTCTGCGGGCGGGCCTTTAAAATCATACCGTAGTTGCCCAGGCCGCTGAGCCAGACTTTGTACTGGCCTGTGTAATGGTTGAAGCCGCTGCCGCTTTTGCCGACATTGCCGGTCAGAGCCATCAGCAGAATCATGGAACGGTTGTTGATGTCGTTATGGAACCAGTGGTTGACGCCGCCCCCTTCGACGATCATCGCCGGCTTGATGGCGTAGAGGTCATGGGCCAGTTTTTTCAGGGTTTCGGCGCCAACGCCGGTGATCTCCTCCACTTTACCGGGGGTGTAAACCTTGACCTCCTCCCGCAGACGGGTAAAAACGGTCCGGATGCCTACTTCCTTACCTTCGGCAAGCGTCAGTTTACCGGAAAAATCAAGGACCGGATCGAGATTGAATGCCTTGAGATCGAGGGTGTCGCGTGGATCGCCCATAGCGCCGGGCGCCAGTGCCGGCTGGTTGGTTTTTTTATCCCAGATGTAGAGTTTAAATGGGCTGCCGCCAGTCGCCATGTCGGATTCCCTGAGGAACTTCTGGTTGTCGCTCCGGATCAGAAACGGCATGTCGGTGAAGGTCTTGGTATAATCTTCGTCATACCATTGGTTGTCCAGCAATATCTTAATCAGGCCCATAACCAGGGCGGCGTCCGTACCCGGTTTCAGCGAGATGAATTGATCCACCATCCGGGATGTGGCGTTGTAGTCGGTAAAAATTCCTACCACTTTGGCGCCCCGGTAGCGGGCTTCAGGCAGCAGATGGGCTGCCGCCATCCTGGATTCGGCGACGTTGGCGCCCCAGAAAATAAGCAACTTAGCATTAATCCAGTCGGCCTCTTCGCACTCATCTGTCTGGAAAGCCCAGGTTGTCGGTTCTCCGGGCGGCAGATCGCAATACCAGTCGTAAAAACTCAGCGGCCCGGCGGCCCCCATCAGTTTGCAGAGCCGGTAGCCGGCCCCGGCGGAAACATAGTTGAAGGCGGGAATGGGGGAAAAAAAGGCGATGGCGTCTGAGCCATCCTGACGAACGATGTCGGTCATCCTGCCGGCGATCATGTTCATGGCTTCATCCCAGGCGGCCCGGCGGAATTTTCCCTCTCCCCGCTTGCCGACCCGGATCAGAGGGTGTTTCAGACGCACCGGGCTGTTGACATATTTCAGATAACTGGCGCCCCGTAAACAGCCCCGAGGGTTGTATTGATTGCCCAGCAGATGATCGAAACGATCATAGTCGCCGGCGGGCTCATTGGCGACGATATATTTATCGCCTTTGACAAAAGCCTTCCAGCCGCAGGCCTGCGTGCAGTTTCCGGCGCACGTGGTTCTGACGATTTTATCGAAAGCAAAAACCTGGCGGTAAGCCTCTTCGCCGGCTTCATGAAGCCTGTTGCCGACAAACTTGCCTTTTTGCAGTTTGTCGCTGCAGAGAGCCATGGCTGGGGACAGGACGGTAACAGCCGCGCCTGCTGCCATTGCTCCAAGAAAATGTCGTCGGGTAATTTCTTTGTCGATCATAATCTCATCCTCCCATATTTTTCATGTTGGCGACTGTGTATCTTCGACGAATGCGCAATTCCCGCGCAGACGGCATAAGATAAATACTCAACTTTCGGAGTTGCCGATCAGCACCCATTTTTTTATGGTAAAATGCTGAAAACACATAATATTTAACGTGAAATGCTCTTCGCTTCTTGATATATTGGCTTTTGCAAAAAGATCAATAAAATCAACAAGGAAGAGCACAAGTGGATACTACCAGCCAGTTCGAAATAGAGCAAGAAGCAAAACGCCTGCAAAGCGCAACCAAGTCGTTCTTTGACAATTTTTCGGTGGGCACCCTGCTGAATCGATCCGGCATCAAGAAAGTCAGGGGCGCCACTCCACTGGCCGTATTCGAGGCCATTTTCATGCTGGCTTTCCGTGGACAGAATTTCTACCGGGGTATTGTCCTGAATGGCGAGCTGGGGTTCCAAAAAGATGCGGCCTACGAGCTGTTGGAAAATCCTCGCTACAATTGGCGGCAGTTTTTGCTCAAGCTGGCCATGAAAATAATCGGAGTTCTTGATTTGTTGACCAGCGAAGAGCGGGAGAGGGTGCTGGTAGTCGACGATAGCGATTATGATCGTGCCCGCTCCAAGAAGGTCGAGTTGCTGGCCAGGATATTCGACCACAACAGCAGGAAGTACCTGAAGGGTTTCAAGCTCCTTACCCTCGGCTGGGGTGACGGAGTAACTTTTTTGCCCTTGGACTTTGTACTGAGGTCGTCGGCCAAAGCGGTCAACAGAATCCAGAGTATCACCAAGGATTTGGACAAGCGGACTTGCGGGTATAAACGTCGTATTGAGGCCATGACCAAATCCACCGACGCGCTTGAGGTGATGGTGAAAAGGGTTATGGCATTGGGGGTCAGGGCCGACTATCTCCTGATGGATAGCTGGTTCTGCTTTGCCAGCCTGGTCAGGAAGCTCTCGGCCCGTTTGCCGGTTATCTGCATGGCCAAAGACCTCGCGAGCAACTTCTACCAATACCGGGGTGAATCTCTCCGGCTTGGCAGGCTGTATCAGCAGCTGAAAAAACGACCGGGCAGGGCCAAAATTCTTGCCAGCGTTGTCTTGCCCATGGTGAATGGCCCCTTGGTCAAGCTTGTCTTCGTCAGAAATCGCAACGGTAGGGGTTGGCTGGCGCTTCTGTCCACCGACACGACTTTGCCCGACGAGGAGATCATCAGAATTTACGGCAAGCGTTGGGATATCGAGGTGTTTTTTAAAATGGCCAAGCACCACTTGAATTTGGAGCGGGAGGTTCAGCTGCGGGACTACGACGGACTCGTGGCCCACACCTCTCTGGTGTTCACCCGCTACCTTTTCTTGGCGTTGCAGCAAAGGTTCCATGATGATCCACGATCCATTGGCAGCCTGTTCTACGCCTGCTGCGATGAAATGCAGGACCTGACGCTGTTCGAAGCGCTCCACCGGTTGTTGACTCTGACCCTGGAAAAGGTCAGGGCTTCAAAGGAGTTTGCAGAAAGCGCAATAAACGCAATGATTGATGCAATCATGGGCACTGCAATTGATATGATTAAATCAACCCAAAAGATGACGGCGACAGCTTCGTAAAATCAACCAGTTACCTCAACTCCGAAAGTTGAGATAAATAAAAAACCCTGTCACCCGCCCCTCCAAAAGAGAAGAGGCGGGGATTTTAAGGAAAGTGGTGTTACACGTTATGGTTTGAGTCTCTATTTGGTTCTCGGCAAGACCTCCGGTGGTTTGTTTGTGTTTCCCGTGGCATTGGGGTAGTCTGGGGACCTGTAGGCCTTCTTGTTGTGTTTGATCAGATCCCGTGAGTATTCCATGAAGTCATTGTATCTCTCCTTACAGTCATAGAACCCATGCCACCAGTTCCAATCCTGCCCCATCATGGCCACGCCCATTCTCGCCCTTCTTCCTTCATGGTCTGTCAACTCCCCATAAATTCCCCTGGACAACACGAACGAGGTGTGGCACGATTCGGCGCCATGCGGAGCAACCTCGAACGTTTCGACAGCGCCTCGCTTGTCTGGCTGGAAAAGGCCCTGGCCGCCGAGCCGGATATTTCCCGCAGCTG
>DSCM01000065.1 GCA_011049115.1 Pseudomonadota bacterium | reverse complement strand
GGATTGTCACGCCGATGGAATTTTGTCATACCGGGACCGGCGATTGCCGGCCCCGGTAGATGTTAAAATGGCTCTGATTCGTTCGGTTGCGGCTTCGAATCAGCCAGATCCTGGTACGCTTGGTGGGAGTTGACAATTTTGCGCAGGCTGGCCACCATCAGGTTCATCACCATCTGTTCTATCAGGTCTGTCAATTCATCGAAAGTCGCTTCAACCGTCTGATCCTCATAGATATTCATCTCATTGCCTCCCCTAAAAAACTTCGGTACTGGCCGCCTGAACATGCTCGGCGCACACCAGCGTTTGCTCCTGTCGTGCGGCGGCGATCATTGCGCCCCGAGCCAGGAAGTTGGCTTTGCGGTACAGGCCTCCCGAACCCTGATGAATGGCGGTCACGGCGGTTTCTTCAAACAGCATGCGCTCACAGCCGGCAAGGCGCAGATGGTGGCGCAGATACTCCTCCATGGCCGCTCTGTCGATACCGCTCAGGTGACAGCGAGCGACCACCCGCGAGGCCAGAGGCTTGCTGGCGCGATAACTGAGGTTATCGACCAGGTTGGCCTGTCCGGCGAGAATAACCGGCAAGTACGGCTTGGAATCCTGCTCGAACTGCGTCAGGGTGTGCAGTTCGGCAAAGACGTCGAGGCGCAAAAGCGACGCTTCATCGATAACCAGCAAGGTCTTCATCCGTTTGCCGCAGACCAGATCGAGAATCTGCTGTTTGATGCGGCGAGCCATCATGGCCCGTGAGCCGCCGGCATTCTCAATGCCCAGTTCGCCGAGAATCTGGCGGTAGAGTTCGAGAATCGATCCGGAGCAGGCGGTCACGGCAATGACTTGGTATTGCGAGGGATGCAGGCCGCCGATCAGGTAGCGCAGGGTGGTTGATTTGCCACTGCCGATATCGCCGGTGATCAGGGCGACTCCTCCCATCTGCACGGCGTAATCGATGCGCTCTTTGGTGGCGGTGATGATGGGCGTCACCAGGATGTCCTTACGCGGCAGATCGGCGCTAAAGGGATTTTTGCTCAAGCCGAAGCTATGTCGAGAGATCTCCATGCTTTAGCTCTCCCACAGTTGGCCGCTGTGCGGCGTCGTTGCGCCAGAGAGTTCGATCTGGCCGTTTTTATCCCGTTTGACCCGGGCATTGACCTGCAGATCAATCGGCACGAGCAGTCCATAAGACTGCCCTTGGTGACGGATCTCGACCTGCTCCGGGCTGCGCTCATGGTAGAGCAGCTCCACCCGCTGGCCAATCAGATCGACCGGGCCCTCGAAGAGGCGTTTGTCGATGACGATGGAGCGATCCTTGTTGACCCGGCGGTAGACGGTTTTGCGGAAATAATCACTGAGATTGGAAGGCGCCGGGCGCAGGCAGTGCAGCCCGGCGGCGAAGCGCTTATGGGGAGTTTCACAGGTGGAGCCATGCCGGCGCTGATGATACTGCCCTTCGAGCCAGTCGCCAAAGGCGCGATTGATCGCCTCCAGGCTCTGACCCTGGAAGCACGAGAGGAACTGAGTGCGCACCGTGCGCAGGAAGCGTTCAATTTTGCCCTTACCCTGGGGCTGGTACGGTTTGGCGTGAATCAGGGCAATCCCTAAAGCGGCCGTGGTGTATTCAAGCTGCCGGGAGCGATATGCCGAGCCGTTATCGACATAGAGTTTCCTTGGCAGACCGCGGCGGCTTAAGGCCTCAAAGAAGGCATCCTGGAAGCAGGCCAGGGATTCGGACGGATAAAACCGGGCATGGGGGATCAGGCGGGAGTGATCATCGATAAAGGCGATCAGGTAGCATTTGCGGCGCTTGCCGTCGCAGTCGAGGACCGGCCCGTGCAGGATGTCTGACTGCCACAGGTCGTTGGGCAGTTCGGCTTCGAACTTGCGCCGGTCCGTCGGCGGGGCCTCGTCGGCCGTCATCAACTTGTGCTGGCGTAAAAAGCGGTACACCGAACTGAGACTGACAGAGCGTCCAGAGCTGACCAACTGGCGCTGATGGAGCACCCGGGTCAACTCCGGGACCGGCATTTTGCGCATCTCCTTGCGCAGGGCGAGCAGGGCCAGGGCGGTCTCTTCGTCGATAGCGCGGGCCTGCCCCTGGTCGTTGCGCTCCTGAGGATAGAGCGCCTCAAGCCGCCGTCCTTCTTCCAGGTAGCGGCTGATCCAACGCATCAGGGTGCTGCGGCTGACCCGGGTGCGTCCGCTATATGGAATCTGCCACTTGCGAGCGCACTTCTCCTTCAACAACACCTCGCGCTCGCCGCGATCCAGGCGTGTCGCACCGACGAATTCGGCAATCAGGCCGTAACGAAAGACGGCCACCTCTTTTTTCTGCTCTTCAGTCATGATTTCTCCTTGTGATTGGGGTAGTCAACCTCTACATCAGCAGGAAAAACCAGTCGCGAGCAGACTTCACTGGGGTAGTCAAAAACGAGCTGCCCCGTCAATTTAACTGATCCGGGCAACCGGAATCTGGCCGCGCTCAAGCAGCCTGTCATAGCCTCTGAGCAGCCCACCGGACCAGGTTTCGCTCAGATGAATCCGAACCCGCCCGGCCAGATTCGACAGCCAGTGGCGTAATCGGGAACGGGGCTGCATCTGAGCAGGCCAACGATCCCTGGTCAGCCGCTGGGTCAGGCAGGCGACAATGACGGCCATCGTGCTGCGAATGCGCAGAAAGTAATCAGCGGGTCGTGCCGTGACGACACAGCCGCACAGTGGGCAGCGGTAACACTTCATCGGCAGTGCCGTAGGAAAACCATCGAAATAGCGCAGGGCGTAACCGTGGCCCCAGAGCCGCCAGTGACGGCAGCGCGGACAGCTCGTCGGGCGGGGCCAGGCATAAGCTTTACCCTGCTGCTGAATTTGCTTGAGATCAACCGCAATGGACCATATCATGATCTCTCCGGTAATAGGGGCGCTAACCCCGAAAGTAAAAAGGGCGGAGAGTTCTACGAAAACTCTCCGCCCGCTTTATTTTAACGACCGAATAACGAGCCTTACCTCAAGGCCCGAATAATCTGATATCCTGCCGCAATTGGTCAACTTATTCTGACAATTTCATGCCCGCTCTGAGTCGTTTTTCGTGGCAATCAACACCTCCCACATCTTTGGCGCTCTGGGGAAGTCAGGCCGACGCACCGTTCTGCAGGCCCCAAAACCCGAAACTATAGAACGAGAGAGGATCCATTTGTCGATGTATGGCCGGAAATTCTGATCTGGCTTCATGAGGCCCCTGATGAGCCAGCAAAATCCCTATTTCAACGCTTACAGGTTCAATACCCTGGCAAGTATCCTGATGGACAACTCAGAACATTGCAGCGCCGGGTGAAGGAATGGCGAAAAATCATGGCCAGAAAGCTAGTTTATACAGGTCTTGACGGTGACATATCTGGAAAAGAGTTCATAGCAAGCAGCATGGAAGAATTCTCTGATAAACGGTAACATTTCTTGCTGAGGCAACGGGACCGGGAAAAATAGTTGACGTTGATCACCCGATGCGTTGTCCTGTCACGTCTCATAACTCCTTAGATGATTTGATG
>DSCM01000064.1 GCA_011049115.1 Pseudomonadota bacterium | reverse complement strand
CGCCGGCCAGCCGTCCGCGGCGCAGTTGCGGGAAGTGGCGGAAGCTGGTTTTGAAGTTGTGGTAAATCTTGGCCTGCTTGATCCACGGTACTGCCTTCCGGATGAAGCCGGCCTGGTGCCGGCTCTGGGACTTGAGTACCACCACATCCCCGTTGATTTCCAAGCGCCTCAGCTGGAGGATCTCCAGCGCTTTTTTGGGGTCATGGATGCCATCAGAGGCAAGGAGATGTTCGTTCACTGTGCGGCTAACAAGCGGGTGTCGAGCTTCGTTTCCCTGTATGGCCAAGCGCGGCTCGGTTGGTCGCTGACGCAGGCCAAGGCGCTCATCGCCCGCGTCTGGCAGCCCAATGACGTGTGGGCGCAGTTTATTGAGAGCTCCAGAAAAGCTTCAGGGGCGAAGAGAAATAACTGAAAAAACAGGTTTTAATTAATCAGCCGGGTCAGGCGGCTGCGGGAAGCCTCCGGGTTCTGCTTGAGCGCCTCGGCGGTTAACCTGAGCGTCAGGCGGAAAGGCAAGGCGATGCGAAGAAAAGATCGAAAGATAACCACTGTCGAAGCCTTGGCGATTCTCGATCAAGGCGAATATGGTGTGTTAAGCACCGTCTCTTCGGCTCAGGGGCCCTACGGTATCCCGATAAATTATTGTCTGGTTAACGAATGTCTCTACTTCCACTGCGCCCTTGAGGGAAAGAAGATCGACCATATTCGTAATGATTCCCGAGTCTCCTTTTGTGTGGTGGGCCAGACCGAGGTGCTTCCGGATAAATTTGCGACCAGATACGAGAGCTGTATCGTTCAGGGGCTTGCATCCGAAGTCTTCGGAGAAGAGAAACAAGGAGCTCTTGCAGGGCTTATCCGCAAATATTCCGAAGACTTTATTGCCGAAGGCCGGAGATATATCGAGAGCTCCAGCGATAAGACGAAAGTCTTCAGAATCTCCATGGAGGATGTTTCGGGAAAGGCGAGAAAATAGAACGCAAATGATAAAGATAAAATCCTGGAATATGATTTTGTACTGTAAAAAATGGAAGGAGACGGTCTCTTTTTATCATTCCTTGCTGAACCTGCCGGTCATAACCTCTCTGGATTGGTTTGTTGAATTCAGACTCGGTGATACTTCATGTCTGAGTCTTGCGGATGCATCCCGAACCTCGATTGAAAGCAATGGCGGCAAGGGGGTCACTATCACTTTTGAAGTAGACGATATTCAGATTGCTCGCTTAAACCTAGTCCGCATGGGATTAAAGGAGCCGGCGGTAAAAGATCATCCTTGGGGCGCTCGGGTAATTCATGTGCATGATCCCGAAGGCAATCGAGTTGAGTTTTGGCGTTAATGATGTCATGGATGCCAATGATGCGTAAATTATTATTAGCCCTGTTGACCATTAGCTTACTTCTCGGTGGCGACGCGCCGTCATTACGCCAGGATATCAAGTTCCGATCCCTTGTCGGCACTTCATTTGCTGCCGGTGGGGCCATGATTTGTGGCCCGAAAATCATTCATGCGGGTGATAGCCAGTATCTTTTGATTGCTCGCTTCGGCAAGCCCGAGAGCCGGGAGTTTGTGGGGGTGGCCCAGATTGGCGATGCTTGTGTCAAGGCCGAAGAATGGCTCTATGTCTGCCGTCAATATGCCAAGCCCAAGATGTATGTGATTAGGATCGTGGGCACGACGATTAGCTCGATAAGGTGGTTGCCGGATGTGCAGTGAAATGGGCCGGCGGCGAAGCGTCGGTAAACGCACGGCCGCATTTTTCGGACCGGTTAGAAAACCGGTCAGGAGGCAGGATGCTTGAAAAGCTTGAACTCAGTTCCCGCCAGCGCGCGACCGTGGCCGCGGCCCTGACGCTGGGAGCGGCGCTGGTCTTGCTGCTGTTTTTCAGCGCAATCATCTGGGGGCTGGCAATGTTTGTCGGAACTTTCAGCAAGGTGCTGCTGCCGCCGGTGGTCGCGGGCGTGCTGACGATGCTGTTGCGTCCTTGTTACAACCTTCTGATCAGGATTTGTCGCGGCTCCCAGACTGCGGCGCTGGTTTTGTTTTTTATTGCCGCGCTGCTGCCCCTGACCTTGTTTATCTGGTTTGCCGGGGTTTTTGTCGCGGATCAGTTACTGTTGTTGCTTGATGATCTGCCGTCCATGATTCAGGCCATGCGTGAGGCGGGGCGGTCGTACTGGCCGCAGTTCGCCGCGTTGCTGGAGAAATATGCGGTGATTGCCAAGGTTGGCAGCCTGTTTGATAATCCCGGGGAGATGGCGGCCAGGGTGCTGCATTTTTCGGGGGAACGGCTCTCGGAATCGTTGCTGCAGATGTTTCAATCCGTGGCCGGCTGGTTTGCCTGGGCGGTACTGCCGGTTTATCTTGCCTTCTTTCTCAGGGCCAGACCCTTTGAGAGCCGTCGGGTTGGTGATTTTCTGCCTTTTCTGAAGGCGGGTACCCGGGAGGATGTTATCTACCTGCTGGATGAGTTTATCGGCATTCTCCTGACCTTTTTTCGCGGTCAGATCATTATCGCCCTGGCTCAGGGGGGGTTGTTCGCGATTGGCTTTGTTCTGGTCGGCCTGCCCTATGGAGTGATGATCGGCATGGGGCTCGGTCTGCTCAATATCATTCCCTACCTGGGTAGTATTGCCGGGCTCGGTGTGGCTCTGCCGCTGGCGTATTTCGGTGTCGGGGGCAGCCTGGTGCGACTGTTGCTGGTGTTGGTCGTGTTCGTTGTGGTGCAGGTTATCGAGGGCTATTTTCTTACCCCGAGAATCATGGGCGACCGCACCGGTCTGCATCCCGCCCTGATTATCTTTGCGGTTTTTTTCTGGGGGGTGGCTCTTGGCGGGATCATGGGCATGATGCTGGCGATTCCGCTGACCGCCTTTGCCGTGGTTTTCTGGCGGCTGCTGAAAAAAAAGTATATCACGGAAGTGGTCTAGAATAGGTTCAATGTGTTCAGCGACAAGTTCGAAACGGCTTATCGTCTATATTGAGGATGGCCGTCTTCGCTCGGATAACAACCTGGCTGAAAACTCCATCAGGCCTTTTGTTGTCGGCCGTAAAAACTGGCTGTTTTCCGGCTCTCCCGGCGGCGCTCACGCCAGCGCCGCATTATACTCTCTCGTCGAGACGGCTAAATTAAACCAACTCGATTCCTACAAATATATGCGTTACCTGCTGGAAAAGATTCCGGCTACCAATAAAGAAAATTTCAAAGAGTACTGGCCACGAAGGTAAAACCAGAGCAGCTTGATTCTTTTTTAACTGCAAATCAGGCCGTACCGCAGGTGCGGTTTGTTAGGCGTTTACAAGACGAAGGATAGGGCCTATCAGTATGAAGCGATGTGATTGGGCGAACGCAACCATTTTGGCAATTGCATATCATGATGAAGAATGGGGCGTGCCGGTACATGATGATCGCAAGCATTTTGAGATGTTGATCTTGGAAGGCGCGCAGGCCGGATTGAGCTGGGAAACGGTGTTACGTAAAAGGGAGGGCTATCGTAAAGCCTTTAAGGGATTTGATCCCCAAAAAGTTTCGTTAATGACCGACGATGAACTCGCAGAACAGTTGAAAAATCCCGCGATTATTCGCAATCGTCTTAAGGTGTTTGCGGCGAGAAAGAACGCGCTTGCATTTCTTGAAATTCAGAAAGAATTCGGCAGCTTTGATGAGTATATTTGGCAGTTTGTCGGCGGAAAACCGATGGATGGCGGTCGTGAGACGATAGCTGATATTCCAGCCAAAACAACTGATAGTGACGTCCTTTTCAAAGACCTCAAAAAAAGGGGCATGTCCTTTGTCGGATCAACCATTATGTACGCCTATATGCAGGCCGTAGGCTTGGTGAATGATCATTTGCTGTCGTGTTTTCGACATTCTGAAGTAAGGAAAATGCAATGTTTGCGCCTGACCAATCAGGATTGAGCCGACCCAAAACCGCTAAGTGTCAAGGCGTAGGGATGGCTGGTGGGTCGGACGCAATCCATTGATAATAGGCCTGATCTTATTATCGGGTAATGATTGGCCAAGGCGGAACTGAGGCTGCGAAGGTTCAACGGCGGATGGGCTGGAACCCGGTGTTTTGGGATCGGTAAGGCCGCTCTTTGATAAAAAATCAGTTGGCGGATGGTTTTGATTGTCGTCCATGGTCGTGATTTTGTACTTGTGACGGCGGTAACTGGAGAAGAAAGGCAACAGCCGTCCTGGCCGTTTCATGGAGCCCTTAATGTTGGTTGTAGCCCAATAGAAATCATTGATGTGATTCAAATGGCTGTGTATGCTGGTTTCCCTGCAGCATTAAATGGACTTTTGGTTGCAAAAGAAGTCTTTGACGAACGAAATTTAAAAGTCAGCAGCTGAAGCGCAAGTTCGGGAGTAAAAAAGGAGGTTTCAATTTGCAAGCCCGAGGCCCACTCATGATAGAACATCGTCTTATTGAACGCATGCTTTCGGTCTTCAAAAAGGTTCTGGACAAAATTGAATCAGAACACGAGGTGGATCCTGTGTTCGTGGATATTGCGGTCGATTTTATCCGAATGTACGCCGACCGTACGCATCACGGAAAAGAGGAAGATATTCTTTTTCGAGAACTGAATAAAAAATAGTTATGACAACCGAAATTTGACCAGTTGTGATTATCGAAAATTGATCACCCTGATTGCAAGATAAAGTTAAGCACTGATGTTCATGGTTAAATTTTAAGTTTGCTTATTGGTAATGTCTT
>DSCM01000063.1 GCA_011049115.1 Pseudomonadota bacterium | reverse complement strand
TTTTTGAGTTGTGCTCTCACTTCGTTTTTGATATCTTTACGGAGCATGGAAAACCGCTATTTTGGGCTGATGTTTTGTGATGATCATTGATGCCCATTATAGAGGTTTTCCTGCATTAAGTAAATGTTATTATTGATATTTTATCCAATCTTTGCAACACCTTTTAATAGATTAATTATTGACAAGTTTGCTTTTTGTCTGAATCCATGTTAGACTGGACAGTGAAGTAGAGTCGGAAAGATTGTTGTTATAAAGTAGCTCCTTCAGACAAACGTAGAAATCAATGCTGGAAGGCTCATTAGTATGGAGACCCTGGCGAACAATCCTAAAATATCTCTTCTTTCCAGAATGAATGCCTTTTATGGGATACCTAATATGTCAATAGAAACATCGATGGCGATTGACCAAGGCATGCAGGCACCGGAAGTCTATTTTTCCAAGGCACGAGCGGAACAGGCGACCCTCCAACGTGGCCCTGAGAATGATAATAGCCGGCTATCCGACCTTGACTCACAGATAACGGAAATAATTGAAATCAGCCGGCAGGCGGCCTCTCTGCAACAGCAAAATTCAACCCTGAACCAAACGCTGCCAACCGCACCGCAGGATCATAAGAGTCCACAACCGACTACGGCTTATCAAGCAGAAGCAAATCAGACCTCGTCAAGCGTTTACTCCCTGAAGCAGCTCACTGACACCGGCTCTGCCCGGAACTCACTACAGTTAAACACCGAAGATAAGCAACCAACTGCCGCAAGCTCCCTGAATGGTGAGACCCAGACAGCAGCTTCAGACAGAAAAAACCTGCTACAGTCCTCCCTGAGATCAGCCTCGCCGTATCCGGGCATCATGGCCGGCCTCGGCGGAGGTTCCGCGACCTCAAACAGCAGTCAACCCGGAGCAATTTTCAGTGCTCTTGGCTGACAGAGATCATTAGCCACGCCGGAATCAACCGCTTCAAAAGAGTCTTCACGGGCTCTTTTTGCTTTATCCCGCCTTAACGCCGCACTAAACTCAGCCTCAAAATCCCGACTGAAAGAAGAAACAACGAGCAACTATCTTGGCGGTTTCCCTCACTCTACCCCATAATAATTCCGATACCAGGCAACAAATTCCTGCATCCCCTGTTCCAGAGGAGTATCAGGAGCAAAGCCTACTGCCGCTTCAAGGTCAGCGACTTCGGCGCAGGTTGCCGGGACATCTCCCGGTTGCATCGGCAACATCTCCATTTTCGCCTTCAGCCCCAGAGATCTTTCAAGCATCGCAATAAAATCAAGCAGCTTCACCGGACTGTGGTTGCCAATATTATACAGCCGATAAGGAGCCGGACTACTGCCGGGATCCGGAGCGGCCCCATCCCAGGCTTGATTCTTTTCGGGCGGATGGCTGAGTAAACGGAAAATACCCTCAACGATGTCATCTATATAGGTAAAATCCCGCGCCATTTCACCATAATTAAAAACCTTGATCGGCTCCCCTGCAAGAATCGCCCGCGTAAAAAGAAACAAAGCCATATCAGGTCTTCCCCAAGGCCCGTAAACGGTAAAAAAACGTAGTCCGGTAACCGGCAACTGGTAAAGATGGCTGTAAGCATGAGCCATTAACTCATTCGCTTTTTTACTCGCGGCATAAAGACTGACCGGGTGATCAACATTATCGTGAATCGAAAATGGCATATGGGTATTGAGACCATAAACCGAACTTGAGGATGCATAAATCAGATGTTGAACGCGATTGTGACGACAGCCTTCAAGAATATTTAAAAAACCAACCAGGTTACTATCAATGTAAGCCCTGGGATTTTCAAGACTGTAACGTACCCCGGCCTGAGCGGCAAGATTAATCACTGAATGAAAAAGGTTCTCCTGAAAGATTTGGGCCACTTCCAGATTATCGACCAGATCACAGGCGGCAAAGGAAAAATTTTTTTCCCCTTCCAGCATTTTCAGACGATCCTTTTTTAGTTGCACATCATAATAATCATTAAGATTATCCAGACCTACAACTTCCAGTCCGGCGCTAAGCAGACGGCGGCTGACATGAAAACCGATAAAACCAGCGGCCCCTGTAACAAGAATTTTCATAAAATTAACTTTCTGCCAGAATGCAATTCAAGGAAATGAGGCCACAACATTTATTGCGACCTTAAGAAAATTTCCTTTGAAGCACAGGAAATATTACAAGAAAAAAGGCTGAAACAGCCATTGCCGTCCCAGCCCAAATTAGTACAACCAACCCAGACATGAGCCTGCCTATATATCAAGTTTGGAGCCGTGTCTAACAAACTGGTAATAGCCATCAAAACAGACCCCAAAACCGTCATTTTCAATCCGGACTACCCGGCCGCTTACGCTTACCCATGAACCGGCTCCAGAAAATGAATTAAGCAGCAGATCAACTTTGACATCCGCCCCGCTCGGCAGACTCCGGCCATCGGTCAAGATAAAGGCACCACCAGATGAAACATCCCTCGTTTTCCACTCATAAAGCTGAATCGCGCCTTGATCAGACAGGGTTTCAACCCGCGCCGGAACCTGAAGGTTATATCTAGTAACAGTACGCCTTTCCATAAGACTCTCCAGTTTTTTCGCAACGAACCGCTCTCTTCTAAGATCCGGCAACTAATCCTAAAGAGTGAACTGACCGCTTAATTGTTTTGATATACTATATGAAAAGAATACAACAAAGACCAAGGAAAATCAATCAGTCAAAAGTATGAATTTAATTAATACTTTTGGCCTAAATCAAGCCGGAGAACAAATCTTGCCGCCTTACCATGTGCTTCAGATCAGATATTTGGACGCCCAAAGCGCGGCCTGCAAACGGTTAGGGACGTTAATTTTACGAAAAATGCTGTAAATGTGGCTCTTAACCGTATGCTGGCTGATGCAAAGACGGTCGGCAATCTGATCATTCGTTGAACCTATCCCAATCTCAAGCAACACTTCACGTTCTCGTTCCGTCAGACTAACCGGCAGGCTGGGAGGATCCGATGATAATAACTCCCGAGCGGACGCCGGCTGACCCCAATTTTCCAGGATACAACGGCTGACCAGATGACGAGGAAACCAGAGTTCTCCATTGATAACCGCTTCAATAAAGCGAATCAGAACATTAGGGGCAACACTTGTGTTGATCACCCCACGAACCCCACGGCGCAGCAACTCAGCTTCAATCCCGGTCTCCGGACTAAGATTAATGACCACCAAACAAATCATATCATCATGCAACAAACGCTCACCATAGAGGTCAAGATAATTGATAATATCATCCGCCTGATCTCCGGAGCAATCCCGCACGATCAACAATGACCGGCCAGGGGCAATCTTCTCATCAGGTAAATCCGTACCGTTTTCCGCAACTTGGCAAAAAAAACCAAACTCGCGTTCGATAAAGGAAGCCAACAACCCCTTTTGAATTTTATGTTTTCCGACAATGTAAGCAACCCATTTACGGATTTTCATATCAGTCGAAATAGCCATCGAAACCCTGGAGGTAAAGTTTAGACATTGTTTACAGGTAGTAACAACATGAACGGTAAAATGTCAACTTCCAAAATTAAAAAATTGCTGTAACTATTCACCGTGATTCATAGACGCCAGTGCTTTTCTGGCAAATGCTGGCAATGTCTTGTTGAACAGGCATTCCAAGGCATAGCTCGTCGATACACCTTGCTTGCGGCAAGTGGACAGATAGCCACGAATACGGCAAAACATTCTGGCGCCGTCGATTGACCGGAAGCAGCCGGAGATCTTTTGCTGCACCTTGGTCATGCGAATATCGTTTTCACCCTGATTGTTGGTGAACGATACAGTGTCATTTTCCATAAACCGGAGGACATCATCTTGAAAATCTCTGAGTCGCTCCAATAAGTTTCTGGATTTTGTCTTTTTGACTCTGCCTCGCTTGCCTTTTTCTCTGGGTGGTGGTTTTGGACATTCATGATCGGCCTGTTTTAGCAGCTTGTTGTATGTTTCTCGGAATTCTCGAACTTTTTCGATGCTGAGTTTGCCGCCGGCATCAATCACCTCTTGATTGACGGCCTCGAGAAACTCTTTTAGCTCTTTGGCCCACTTTTGATCCTCCTGTTCCCATGCTCTCTCAAGCTCCCTGAGGTGGTGAGCATTGCAAGGGGCATGTGAACAGTTATATGAAAAATACGGCTTCCAGTGGTCATGGCATGATATTCTTCTGAATCCCGGCAGGATGCCCATGGCATCCATGGTTTCGGTTCCCCGCTTTTCATGAGGAAAGTAGCAAGTCCATAAATCGTTGCTCATGCAATGCAGCCAGTGGCGTTTGCCGCCGATGTTAACTCCGGTTTCATCGGCATGAGCTAAACCGGCGGTCATCAGCTTATACTTAACCGCTTTCTCAAAATCATCCAGCAGCAGAAATGCTTCCTGGTTAAAATTGAAAATTGAGCCGTCGCTGATAGGGATTTGCAGCTGTTCACAAAAGTATTCCTGTACTCGTTTATAAGGAAGCAGCTGATTTTGTGACAAATAAACTGAGTGCGCCTTAATCCCGGGACCATACTGAGCCGCTTTCGTAACCTCTTCGGGAAATGGTGCTACATACTGTTTGCCATTTTGGTCTTCCAGAATCTCAGCTCGGTA
>DSCM01000062.1 GCA_011049115.1 Pseudomonadota bacterium | reverse complement strand
TACGGCTTATGGCGTGGCCCCGTTGACGCCCTTGGCCGGCAGCTATCGGCTGGAGGATCTCGATCAGGTCCCGGTGTTGAGTTATCAGGCCCCGCCGCTCTATCCCTATCGGGCCAAGCGGCTGAATATCAGCGGCCGGGTCAAGGTTGAATTCGAGGTCGGGATCGACGGCGGCGTCGGGCGGATTCGGATTCTTGAATCGGAGCCGCCCGGCGTTTTCGACGAGGCGGTGTTGACCGCGCTCCGGCAGTGGCGTTTTCATCCGGGTGAGCTGCTTGGGGATAAGGTGGTCACCCGGATGAGCCGGACAATTGTTTTCAATCTGGAGGAATAGTATGTCGCTGCTTTTCGCCAAGTCGGGTCGGAACCTGGGGTTGGTTTTGCTCGTGGCGCTGTTCCGGTTGCCGATTGGGGTCGGGCCGGCTGCGGCCGATTGCGACGGACCGGTCAGTCAGCGTCTGGCCATTCTCCTGCATAAGGTGGAGACGGGGCTGAAACAGCCGGATCACGAGGCCGTTCTGGCCCTGTTGGAAGGTTTCGTCCGCGATTATCCGCAAGAGAAGCATTATCTGATCTACTCTCATCTCGGCAATCTCTATGACGCCGGGAAACAGGCGCGCAAGGCGCTGGCCGCCTACGGCGAGGCCCTGGTCTTGTGTCCGGAAAAAGCCTGGCTATGGCGGAATCAGGCCAAGATAGCCTGGGATCTGAAAGATTTCACGCTGGCGGCCGATTCCCTGCTCAAAGCCCATGCCCTCAAGCCGGATCATGAGTTGTTGTTTTCGGCGGTGGTTGCCTGCATTCATGCCGAGCGCAAGGATCAGGCCCTGGAGCTGCTCGAAACCCTGTTTGCGCAGGCTCGGGGCGTGGGTAAGGATGTCTGGCTCGAAACCTATGTCTCCCTCGGCTGCGAACGTCGGGAGTTCAAGCGTGTCGCCGGGTCACTGGAAAAATGGCGGCCCTGGCTGGAGGGGCGCGAAATTTTCTGGTATATGCGGGCCGTGCTCGAGCTGCAACAGCAGCATTACGAAGCCGCGGCCGCCGACCTCGAGATTCTGGCCTCCTTCGGGCCCCTGCCGCGACCGCGGAAAAGGCTGCTGGCCGACCTGCTCCTGCAGATCAAGATTCCCTTGCGGGCGGCGGAGTTGTACGAGGACTTGCTGATCGAGACCCCGACCCATCAATGTCTGTACGAGGCGCTGATTACCAGTTATCGTCTCGGTCTCAAGCCGGAGCTGGCCCTGGCTACGGTCGAGCGGGCCTTACGCCAGGGGGGCGCCAACCCCGCTCTGCTGCGCAGCCAGGGGGAACTTTATTTTGAACTGGGGCGTTACGAGGAGGCTTTCGCCGCCTTTGCCGAGCTGGCCCGGCTGGAGCCGGAAGACGGCAACGCCTATCTGAAACAGGGCTATTGCGCCCTGCGTCTGGAAAAGAAGGACCTGGCCCGCAAGCTGTTGGGCCGGGCCGCACACTGCAAAAGCGCCCGGAAAGAGGCGCGCCGTCTGCTCCGCTGGCTCGATCATGGATAGGACGCTTTTGCCTGGTCTTTCGGGGTTGGTCCCGGTTGCCGGGAGGTCGTTTGAATCTTTCGCCGCGGTTTTTCCCGGCGGCTGGATGAGCGGGCTTGTCTTCGGCCATCGACCGGAATAAAAATATTTGGCTCAGCCGGAGGGATAAAAAGCTTGACACTAAATTTGTTTGAGCATATAAAATGCGCCATTATGCTATAAGTTAACTACTTCTAAGTTTGATTATTTAAGTGAATTTTATCCTGGAGGGTCTATGGTGCTGCCGGCGGCGAGTTGCGGTAAGTCTTTGCGATTGTTGCATATTGATGCTGGTCAGGGGGTTCGTTCCCGGCTGGCGGCCATGGGCATGGTGCCTGGCGTGGAAGTCAAGGTCCTGGTCAATGAGGGCCGGGGGCCGCTGATCGTGACCCTTGATGGTAACCGTATCATGCTTGGGCGTGGCATGGCAGAAAAGATCATGGTCGGGTAGTTTTTTTTGCGCCCAAAGTTTGGCATGGCTAATAAATTTTTTACGAAGGGATTTGGTGCATGACGCTTGATAAATTGAAGCCGGGCGAAGAGGCTGTCGTTAAGAAAATCAGGGAGCGCGGGGTTGTCGGACAGCGCCTGATGGCCCTGGGTCTGTTTCCGGGAACCAGAATCCGGGTCCTGCGCAACGCGCCGTTGGTGGATCCTCTGGAGTTGGCTTTTGACGGTCAGTTTCTGTCGTTGCGACACGTCGAGGCGGCCGGCATCGAGGTGGAACCCCAATGAGTGCCAAGATCACGGTGGCCCTGGCGGGACAGCCCAATACCGGTAAGTCCACGGTTTTCAACCTGCTGACCGGAACCCGGCAGTTCGTGGCCAATTATCCGGGGGTGACGGTTGAAAAGAAGAGTGGTCATTTTTCCGTCGAGGGGCGGAAGTACGAGCTGATCGATCTGCCCGGAATCTACAGCATGACCTCGTACTCTCTGGAAGAACGGGTGGCGCGCGATTTTCTGCTTGAGGAAAAACCGGCGCTGACCATTAACGTGGTCGACGCGGCCAACCTCAAGCGCAATCTCTACCTTACCTTTCAGTTATTGGAAATGGGACTGCCCCTGGTGGTGGTTTTCAACATGATGGACGTGGTCGAAGGTCGCGGGGACGCTCTGGATCTGGAGGCAATCAGCCGGATGCTGACGGTACCGGTCGTGGCTGCGGCCGCCGGCAAGGGGGGGCGGGGCCGGGAAACGATTCTGGCGGCCTTGTCCTGTCCCGGGGACCAGGCCGGCAGTTTCAGGCTGGATTATGGTGTGCTTGAGCCCAGTCTCGCCGAACTCGAAAAGAGTCTGGCGGAGTCTGAGCCCCTGCGCGCCTTTTGTTCACCCCGCTGGCTGGCGGTTAAATTGCTGGAGGGTGACAGTCAGGCTTTGAATCTGTTGGCGAGGTTGCATCCTCTGGCGGTGGCACTGGCTATTGAGGTCGAAAGGCTGCGGGACGCTTTTGAACAAGATCACGAGATTACGCCTGAGGGCCAGATCGCTCTGCGGCGTCACGAGCAGGCCGTCGAGGTTGAAAAAATCGGGCTGCACGCCGCGGCCGGTCCCCGTCGCGAGTCGTGGACCAATCGTATCGACAAATTTGTTTGTCATCGTTACTGCGGCCCGCTGCTGCTGGTCGGAGTCGTCTATCTGATGTATGAACTGGCGATTGTTCAAGGCTATAATCTCACTAATTACACCTGGCCTCTGCTCGCCAGATTCCGGCAGATGGTTGATGCGTTGCTGCCGCTTTCCGGTTTTATCGAGGAATCGCACGGGCGCGGACTGGCTCTCTGGGTGGTTGACAGTGTCAACGGATTACTTAACTATGTTCCGGTCTTTTTCATTCTTTTTCTCCTGATCGCGATTCTGGAGGATATCGGTTACATGCCGCGCATGGCCTTTATTCTGGATCGGGTGTTTCGACGCTTCGGTTTGCATGGTCAGTCGACTCTGCCGCTGATCCTGAGCGGGGTGGTCGTGGGCGGTTGCTGTGTTCCCGGGGTTATGGCCTGCAAAGGGATTGCCGATGAAAAAGCGCGCTTTGCGACAATCCTGGTTTCTCCGTATATGAATTGTCTGGCCAAAACCCCCTTTTATCTGCTTCTGATCGGCATTTATTTCGGCGAACATAAAACCATCGCCTTTCTTTTTGTTTCCACGGTCACCATTTTTATCGCTCTGCCGGTGGCCAAGATTCTGACCCTGACCCTGTTACAAGGCAAGGAGAGCACTCCTTTTGTCATGGAAATGCCGCGCTATCATCTGCCGACCGTCAAGGGGGTTCTGCTTAGGGCCTGGGAGCGGGTCTGGCTCTATGTCAAGAAGGTTACCTCGGTGGTGGCGGCGGTGGCCGTGGTGGTTTATCTTCTGCTGCAGTTTCCCGGTCTGACTCCCGAGCAGGAGACCTTTTACCAGGAGCGGGCAAAGGCGGCCCTGGCCGAGTTCGGCCAGGTGGTCCGAACGCATGGCTATGTCGAACAGCTGCCGCCCACCCAGATCATGGCCCTGCTGGATTATTGGAACGATTACAAGCAGGCGAGTCTCGCCGCGGGCGCCGGTGACGAAGCCAGGGCCGGGGTGGAACGGCAATTTTCGACTAAAAATCCACTATATTACTCGTTTCTCAAGCCCGGTAAGGAGGTTGGAAAACTGGCGGTCAATCGCGCAGTCCGCAAGCTGTTGACGACCCGGAAAAGTCTGAGCCGGGAAATTCGGCAGGAAAAGATCAACCGGAGCTTTCTTGGTCGGACCGGCCGCGCCCTGGAACCGGTGACGCGCTGGGCGGGTTTCAACTGGCGGGTCAATGTCGCCCTTCTCAGTTGTCTGGCGGCAAAGGAGAGCGCCGTGGCGACGCTCGGCGCTCTTTACGAACCCCCGTCCGCGGAAAGCGGTCTTGACGATAAACTGGAAGAGCGGATGCGGATTACGGAAAACAGCATGACCCCGCTGCACGCCTTGTCGATTATTTTGTTCATGGCGCTCTACCCGCCCTGCCTGGCAACCATGATCATGATTAAACTGCAGACCAATTCCTGGAAATGGATGATTTTTTCCCTGGTCGCGCCGATTGTCATGGGGGTGGTGATCTCGATCCTGGTTTTTTCCGGAGGCCGGGCTCTGGGTCTGAACGGCTGGCAGGCCATGGCGGTTTTCTATCTGTTCGCGGTTATCGTGACGGTGGCCCTGGCCCTGGTTAAGGACCGGGAAGGTCAAACCTGTAGCGATTGAAAAAAAGAATTCTGAGGGCCGGCTTGCAGGAGTTCGGCTTTCTTTTTTGGTAAAAAGTTAGGATCTCAAAACTATTGCGGGGCTTAGTTGCGTGTCGAAAGACCGCCTCGGGGTGGCGGACTCGCGCTCGCGGTGGTGAAAGGTAAGCAGTTTTAATGCTGGTTTACGGGTCTTGGCCCGTAACCCCGAACAAGGAGAAAAAAGGAGAAGAAAATGAAGATCGTGAAGAGAATTAAATTGCTGAGTCTGGCCTTGGGAATTTCGCTGGCGCTGGCGACGATGGTCGAAGCTCACACCCCGCTTTGTACCTGCTTTGATAATGGCGACGGAACCATCACCTGCGAAGGCGGTTTCTCGGATGGTTCGTCGGCTGCCGGAGTCGCCATGCGGGTAATCGGAAAGGACGGCAAGGTCGTGCTTGAAGGGAAGATGAACGCCGACAGCGAGTTCACTTTTCCCCGGCCCCAAACCGCCTTTCGGGTTCAGTTTTCGGCCGGTCCCGGTCATGAAGTTGAAATCGACGGTGGGGAGATCAGTCAGTAACGGTGATTCATAAAAGGCGTCTAAAAATCAAATTCAGGAGAACGAAAAATGAAAAGAACATTTGTCCTGCTGTCGGCCCTGGTGGCTGTTTTTTGCCTGACGGTTTCCGCTCAGGCCCATTTTCAGATGCTTTATACCCCGGACTGTGCTTTTGAGAAAGGGCGGAGTATTGATCTGAAGTTGGTTTTTACCCATCCGTTTGAAGCCGGTCATACGATGGATATGGGGGTACCGGAACGTTTTTTCGTGGTCCATAAAGAACAGCGTACGAATCTGTTGGCTCAGCTTGCGCCGATTTCCTGGCAAAGCCTGACCAATCAGGGTAAAGCCTATGAACTGACTGGTTATCGCTTGAAGGGGATGGGTGATTTTGTTTTTTGTCTGGTGCCGGCTCCTTATTATGAAGGTTCGGAAGATGTTTATATTCAGCAATGCACGAAGATGATGGTCAATGTTGCCGGCGCTCCGACCGATTGGGATGCCGAATTGGGTCTGCCGGCCGAGATCGTTCCCCTGGCCAAACCTTATGCGCAGTGGACCGGCAACCTTTTTCAGGGAGTGGTCAAAGGTGCCGGCAAGCCGGTGCCTTACGCCGAAGTTGAGGTTGAGTATCTTAATCATCAGCCGAATATGACAACCAACAGTTTTGCCGCCGAAGCGGCGGTGACGGCGCCGCAGGACGCTTTCGTGACCATGACGATCAAGGCCGATGCCGGCGGAACCTTCACGTTTGCCATGCCTTTTGCCGGCTGGTGGGGCTTTTGTGCGCTCGGAGTCGGGCCGGATAAGGAATATCAGGGCAAGGAACTTTCCCAGGATGCGGTGATCTGGGTTAAATCCGTGACCGCAGAGCGTTGTCGTTAATGTCTGACCACAGAGAATCAGGAGTTGTTTAATGAAAATATATAGATATTTAATCCTTGCGGCAATTGTCCTGTTGCTTTTTGTCGGCGTGGCCCCGCTGGCTGCCGAGACGCAGGAGCTGAAACAGAAAATGGAGGTCCTTGAACAGCAGCTCAACGATTTGCAGAAGCAGCTCAGCGGTCAGCGGCAGGATCTTGACGAAAATCGGCAGGAGCAGGTGAAATTGAGTTCCCTGGCGGGAGGTCTTAAGCTGCTTGGCGAACATGTCACCATCAGCGGTTGTGTTGAGGTTGAGGTTGGTTTTACCGAGGATTACGACGGCAATGACGAAAGCGATATCACTTTGGCGACGGTGGAGCTGGGGATTGATATTGATCTGCATAAATATGTTTCGGCCCATATTCTCCTGCTCTGGGAAGAGGATGACACCGAACCGGTCGATCTGGACGAAGCCTATCTCACTCTCGGCAATACCGAACATTTTCCGGTTTTCCTTCAGGCCGGTAAATTCTATGTGCCCTTCGGCAACTTCGAGAGCCATATGATCTCCGATCCTCTGACTCTGGAACTCGGGGAAACCCGCGAAAGCGCGGTTCTGCTCGGCTTCGAGCAGGCCGGTTTCCGGGTCGGCGTTTATGCCTTCAACGGTGATATCGACGAGGCCGAAGACGATAACGAGATTAAATGTTTCGGTTTGAGCACCGGGTATGCCTTTGAAAACGATAACTTCAGTCTCGATGTCGGGGCCGACTGGATCAACAACCTGGCGGATTCCGATACCTTGGGCGACGCCCTGCCGGAATCCATCCGTGACTATGTCGATGGCTTCACCGCTCATGCCGTATTTTCCTGGCAGGGTCTGACCCTGATCGGTGAATACCTGGCCGCCAACGATGATTTCGCCGTTGACGAGCTTGAGTTCAAGGGCAAGGGCGCCAAGCCCGAAGCCTGGAATGTCGAACTGGGTTACACCTTTGCGGTCGCCGGCCGTGAAGCCTTTGTCGCGGTGGCCTGGCAGGGTACCGATGAGGCCCTGGCTCTGGAGCTGCCCGAGGATCGTTACCTGGGTAGTGTCGGGGTTGAACTTTTCCCGGGAATCGGTCTGGCGCTCGAATACGCGCATGACGAAGACTATGGCGTCGGCGACGGCGGCAGCGGTAAGACGGCCGATACCGTAACCCTGCAGCTGGCCCTGGAATTCTGACGGGCAAGCGGTCGGTATCCGTAAGTCTTCGGCGTTTTTCTCCCGGCCCAGGCAACCCTATCGGAGGAAGGTTTACTCGGCTCTTCGGTATTGATCTGGCCGTGAGATGGTCAATGGCGTTTGCAATACGAGAGGATTACGCAAAAGGGCGAAGCACCGCGATCTTGTGACTATACCGTTGGCGCTGAAGTTCTGAGCGGATAAAATACGGCCCGGAAACGCCGGCAGAGGCGTTTCCGGGCCGTAAAAGGTTGTGGTGCGGACTTGTTTCAGCCGGGGGAAATGGCATCCACCGGGCAGACCTCGGCGCAGGAACCGCAGTCAATGCATTTGTCGGTGATGATGTAACTGTCCTCGCCCTCGATGATGGCATCTTCGGGACACTCTTCCTGGCAGGAACCGCAGGATGTGCATAATTCAGGATCGATTTTGTACATATCTTTTCACCTCTCCGCTAAATGAAGTTCACTCGCCTTGCTCGCTTGACGATGACATCAATATACCGCCAGTATACCATCAAATCTTGAACCTGTCAATCGGGAGGCCAGGGCAGGATTGTTTCAATGGTAGCCGCGACCATCATCGAGATTTCGACGCGGGGCCGGGCCGCGCCCGGAGTAAAAGCTTCGGAAAACAGAACCGGGGTGAGCAATCGTGTGGCCAAAAACTTGAGGTGCGAAATTTTTTTGGAGAAATTCATGGTTTTTTCATCAAGCTTGAGGTATCTCCCCCCTGAAGCCAGGGCGAACCGGGAACAAAAATTGCGTTCTGGATACGAAATTCGCTTTTTTGAAGGTAAAATTATTGTAATTTTTCGGCGCGGCAACACCGCTTGGCCTGGGCCGCGGCCGCAGTTATTCGGAGATAAACCCATGGATAGACAGAATTTTCCAGCCATGAAGCAGGCCGCGGTCGCCCGCCTTTGGCGGGCGACCGGCTATTCCCTGGCCGGTCTGGCCGCCGCCTTCAGGAACGAGCAGGCTTTCCGGCAGGAGTGTTATCTGCTCCTGTTGTTGCTGCCGCTGGGGTTGTGGCGGGGGGAGGGCGCGGTCGAAAAACTGCTGCTCATCGGCAGCTGGCTGCTGGTTATGATTACGGAATTGCTCAATTCGGCGGTCGAGGCCGTGGTCGACCGGATCGGCTCCGAGCACCACGAGCTTTCCGGCCGGGCCAAGGACATCGCCTCGGCCGCGGTCATGGTCGCCCTTTTCCTCGCCACCCTGACCTGGCTCTTGCTGGCTTTCTGAGGCTGGGGTTGAGAACAACTCAGCCGGAAGACCTTCCCGGCAGCCGGACCAGGACTTCGATTTGATCGTTGCGGTTGTTGATACTGACTTCCCCCTGGTGCTGGTTGACGATTTCCCGGACGATGGTCAGGCCCAGGCCGAAGCCGCCCGAAGCCGCCGAGCGTGATTTTTCCACCCGGTAAAACTGTTCGAAGAGTTGGGCCAGCTCTTCCGGGCTCAGCGGGGGGCTGCTGTTGGCCAGTCGCAGTTTAAAGCCGTCCCGGTCCCGGCTCAGGCGGACATTGAGGTGTCCCGGCGGCCGGCAGTACTTGATCGCGTTGTCGAGCAGGTTGATAAACAGCCGCTGGAGTTTGTCCGGATCACCCCGGAAAGGGGCCGGGCGGGTGATGTCGAGGCTAAGGGACATCGCCTCTAAATCGATCAGGGGCTCGAATTCGGCCAGGACCGAGGTCAGCATTTCTCCAAGGTCGAAAACTTCAGATTTCAGCTGCTGCTTGATTTCCAGACGAGAGAGAAACATCAGATCGCGCAGCAGCCGACCGAGGCGCTGCAGGGTCTGCTGCTGGGCGCCGAGGCGCCGGCGGAAAGCCGCCGGCAGTTCCCGGTTTTCCATCCCCTGTTCGACAAATAGGCGGATGGTGGTCAGCGGGGTGTTCAGTTCATGGGCGGCATTGGCGAGAAATTCCTTCTGGTGGTTGAAGGAGTATTGCAGACGGTCGAGCATCTGGTTGAAAGCCCGGGAAAGCTCGAAAAGCTCATCCTGATTGTGATTGAGCGGCAGCCGTGCCGTCAGGGCCTGTTCGTCAATCTCCCGGGCCAGTTCGGTGATCCGCCTGATGGGTTTGAGAATGCGCCCGGCGAGCAGGTAACTGATCAAGAGCAAAAGCACAGTCGACAGGGAGAGGCCGATGGTAATGAAGATGACGACTTCGCGGATCTCTTCATCGAGTTTTTCCATAGGCAGCGCCACCTGGATTAGCCGGGCGGGTTGGTCGCCGGCAGCCGCCAGCCGGGTGCGGCGGGTTCTGAAGGTCACGTTTTCGCTCTCGCCCTGATCCAGATCAATCATGCGGCTGGAAACCTGAACTCTGAGCGTGCTTTTTTTTCTCTCTGGAGCCATGGGTAGGTCGATGAGGCGGGCCAGCCGGGAAGCATAGATCAGTTTCTCGCCCTCATAAACCCGGATCCAGTAGCGGCGGTTGTTGAAAAGCAGTTCGGTGGCCTGCTGCTGAAACTGTTCTTCCGGCTGATTGCTGCTCTCAAACAGCCGCATGACCTCGCCGGTCGCCGTCTTGATTTCATCATCAAGCTGGCGGTAGAGCTGTTCCAACATCTCCCGGAAAACGAAGAGGGAGAAAAACAGGCTGACCAGGACCCCGGCCGCGGTGATCCAGAGGCTGATGCGGGTGCGGATTTTCATGCCGGCTCTTCCTGGTCGCCCGGGGTATCCCGGGCGACGAAGCCGACGCCGCGAACCGTTTGAATCAGGGCCCGGCCGCTTTTTTCGGGGTCGAGCTTGCGGCGCAGATTCTTGATGTGGACGTCGATGGTGTTGGACATGGTGAAGGGGTCGAAATCTTCGCCCCAGACGTGCTCGGCCAGGGTGATTCGGGATACCGGCTGGTTCTTGTTGTAAAGCAGGAATTCGAGCAGGGAGAACTCTTTGGGAGTCAGCTCCAGGGGCCGGCCGGCGTTTACGACTTCACGGCTGACCGTGTCAAGGCTGATGTCGCCCACCTGGAGCAGGCTGTTGCCCTCGCGCCCCGGCCGGCGCAGCAGCGCCCGAATGCGGGCCAGCAGCTCGGCCGTGGAGAAGGGTTTGGCGAGGTAGTCGTCGGCGCCGCAGTCGAGCCCTTTGACCTTGTCCTCAATGCCGCCGCGGGCAGTGAGAAACAGCACTGGAGTACTGATTGCGGCCCGGCGGATTTCCCTGAGCAGGCTGAGGCCGTCGAGCTTGGGCAGCATGATGTCGAGAACCAGCAGGTCGTAGAGATTGGCGAAAACCTTATCCAGAGCCTCCGCGCCGTTGACGGCTGTATCGACGAGGTAGCGCTGTTCCCGGAGCAGCTCCTCGAGCTGGGTTAAAATGCCGGGCTCGTCTTCGACCAGGAGAATTTTCATGGTTTATGCTCCGCCGGCGGCAGGCCGTGGCGGCGCTGGTGATAGAGCCAGGAGGAGGCGGTAAGCAGGGCCAGGCCGTCGCGTTCGAGTTCTTCATCGGGGGGCAGCGGCAGCAGTTCCCGGCCCTTGACGCGGAAGGTTCGGGGGGCGCTTCGGGGCTCGAACACCGCCAAACGCTCGCCGCGGTAGAAGCCGTAGAGCGAGTAGAACTGCATCAGGGCAAAATCAACCTTCTCCGGGTTGAAAATCGAATTGCCGACAATCGGCGATTCGAGGTCGAGGCCCAGCAGATCCAGGGCCGTGGCCGTGACGTCCATCTGGCTGACCAGGCGTTCGCAGCGCCGAGGTTCCACGTTTCCTCCTAAAATCAGGCCGAAAATCCGGTAATTGTCGACCGGCATGATGCCGTTGGGGCTGCTGCGAACGCGCACGTTGTGATCGGCGACGACGACAAAGACGGTGTTTTCATAGTAACCGTGCTCGCGGGCCAGGGCGAAGAATTTACCGAGGGCGAAATCAGCAAATTTGACCGCGTTCTCCTCGCTGTCGGGTTGGCTGCCGGGCAGCGGGCTGATGCGGCCTTCCGGGTATTCGAAAGGGGTATGGTTGGTCGTCGTAAACAGCACCGAGAGAAAAGGCTGACCGGCCTGGTGATGCCGGGTGAATTCCTGGTCGGCGCGAACCACCAGGTCCTCGTCGCAGACGCCCCAGATGCCGTGATAAACCGGGTTTTCAAACAAAGGTTCATCGATGATTTTCTGAAAACCATTGCCGTAATACCAGCTGCCCATGTTGTCGAAACGCTTTTCCCCACCGTAAATGAAACTGCTGTGATACCCTTTAGGGTTCAAAGCCTGGGCGAGCGAGAAAAAATCCTGCTGGCTTAAGTTGCGTTTGAGGACGCTGGTGCCGGGAATCGGGGGGAACCCGGCGACGATGGCCTCCATGCCGCGGACGCTGCGGGTGCCGCTGGCATAAAGTTGCGTAAACAGAATGCCTTCCTGGGCCAGGCGGTTGAGCTCGGGGGTGATTCCGGGCCGGCCGCCCAGAGCCTCGACATACTGAGCCCCCAGGCTTTCCTCAATGATGACCACCAGATTGCGGGGCCGTTCGGACCGGGGAAAATGACTCTGCGCCCGGCGGAGAAAGGGGTAGTCGGGGTGAACCGGTTTTCCCGGGTCGATCGCGAGCAGTTTCTGCACCCGGGCGATGGCCTCGTCATCCTGCATGCGCCCGTAAAGCTTGGTGTCGACCGAGAATTTATGCTTGGCATAGAGCGAATAGCCGACCGCGTGCAGGGTGTTCTTGGCAATCTCGTTGGCAATGTGGGAATTGCTGAAGGTCGCGTCGGAGAGATTGGCGGGCCGGTGGCCGAAGGAGGAGCGGATGCCGAGAAAAATGATCAGGGCGGTGGGCAGAAAAAGGAAGAGGCGCAGACGGTAGTCGACCTCCAGGGCGCGTCGGAAAAGGCGGCTCTGTTTCCTCCAGCGGCGATAGAGCCAGGTAAACAGCGAGAGACAGACGGCGGCCAGGGTCAGGGGCAGCAGCTGGGTCGAAAAAATCGTGCTCAGGACCTCGCGGGGGTAGAGCAGGTAATTGACGAACAGTTCATTGGGCCGAGCCTCGAATTCGGCAAAAAAAGGCGGCGTCGCGATTTCCATATAGATCGTGATCAGCGTGATGACGAGAAAATACCAGCCGCAGAGCCGGGCGCTGACCCGGGTGAAACGGGGCGGAGAAAGAAACAGGAACAAAGTCGGCAGAGCCAGGGCCGCGGCCGCGGCGATCGTGTCCAGGCGCAGACCGACAAGAAGGGCGAACCAGTAATTGACCCCGCCGGCGACCAGCGGCTCGTGGTAGCGGCCGATCAGTACCAGCCGGCCGACAAAAGCGACCAGCAGCAAAAGGAGATAAAAAAGGAGCAGCGGCCGCGCCGCCCGCAGCCAGGAACGGCCGATTGTTTTCAGCATGATGGATTATCCTTTGATTGTTTGGTTACTTTCAAGTAAGCCAGTAACAGCTGGTAACTTTCACATATGTGTGGCCGCGATAGCGGTCTGAAGTGTCGCTATTCAGCCAGTTTCAGCAGGTCAAGCTCCGGATTATAGATCTTGCTCTCAACCTTGTAAAGACCCAGCAGGGTGTGAAAAATGAAATCATGGGAAACCGCCTGGTCGCGTCGAGCCCGCAGTGCGGCCGGATCAAAGCCCCGGTCTTCGCCGAAACCCGGGGAAAACCAAGCGATAGCACCGATATGTATCTGTTCATCCGGGGCCATGAACCAGGGCAGACTGTGCAGGTAAATGCCGTTTTCCCCCAGAGACTCGCCGTGATCCGACATGTAGATCATAAAGCTGTTCCGCTCGGCGCTGTTGTTTTTGAGCCAGTCGAGCAGCCGGGCGAGAAAAAAATCGGTATAGAGAATGGTGTTGTCATAGGCGTTGATCAGTTCTTCACGGCTGGCGTTATGCACGTCTTCACCCTGGTATTCGGGCTGGAATCGGGCAAAAGCCGGCGGCCGGCGTTTATGGTAGGCCGGGCCATGGCTGCCTTTCTGGTGTAACACGATGAGCAGATCGCGGTCGGCATGGGCCGCCAGAAATTCATCCAGGTTGAGCAGCAGGGCTTCGTCGAAGATCTCGCCCCGCTGACTTAATGAGGCTGCCCGCGCCTTTGGCAGATCCCGGAGGCTCAGCTTCTCGTAGAAGATTCGTTCGGCCACGCCTTTGGCGCTGGAGTTGTTGTCGCGCCAGAGCACCGCCACGCCGAGGCGCTGTAAAATATCAAGCACGTTTTCGTAAGCCGCCGCCTTTTTGACCGAATAGTCCTTGCGGGGCAGATGTGAGAACATGCCGGGCAGAGCCTCGGCGGTCGAGGTGCCGCAGGCGTAGGCCTGGGTGAAGCTGATGATGTTTTCCTGTTTAAGTCGGGGGTTGGTTTCACGCTGGTAGCCGTTTAAGGAAAAATTCGCGGCCCGAGCCGATTCGCCGACTACGAAAACCCCGAGAAGCTTTTTCCGCCGGCCGCTGGCAGGACTGATCCGCGCGTCTTCAGCCAGCGGTTGCGGCGGCCTTTTGACAAGATGATTGACCCGGTAATATTTTTCCACCGAATAGAGGGCGTAGCTGGGGTTTAAGAAGAGGCGGAGGAAACGGTGACTGCGGCCGATCAGGGCGAAGTCGTCGTAGGCGGCAAACAGGGTGCCGCCGATAACCATCAGGGTCAGCAGGGCGCAGAGCAGGTTGGCGCCGGTCTGGCGCAGGGTCGGGGCCCAGGTTTGCCGCCGGCGGATTAGCAGCGCCGCCGGCAGGATAACCAACAGCAGGAGATGCCCGAGAAAGGCCGGGCTCAAAAGTTCGGCGGCTTCGCGGGTATCGGTTTCGAGCAGGTTGCTGATCATGTTGTGATCGATAATGACGCCGTAATGCGAGGAGAAATAGAGAATCGGCCCCATCAGCAGCAGCAGGATCACGGCCAGGCTTTTCTGGAGATAGGGATAGGCCGTAAGGGTCAGAAAGAAAAAGAAAACCCCGACTAAGATGACCAGGGTTGCGGCCAGAAAACCGGCGTTGGCGCTCAGGGAGATGTCCGGCAGCCGCAGCAGCTTTCGCCAGAAGGGGAAATTGTAAACCGTGGCGAAAAGCAGGGCCAGCAGCAGCGTCGGGCCCCGCCCGGCGCCAAGCCGGAAGAGCCGTTGCCGCCAGTTCTTTTCCGCTTCGATGTCGGTCCCGGCGAGCCGGTCGGGGTGGGGCTGATTTTTTTGTGAGTGCAACATGAGTTTCAGTGCCTTGCCGTCGTTTGCCTGCCATGAAAATAAAAAACTGTATTTTTAAAGGATAATTATTCTGTCGTCAGCGGGGGCGGCAGCAGGGGTTGCAAGGCTGTGGCCGACCACAGGCTGATTCGTCTTTTGCCGCTCTCCAGGGTCAGCTCAGGCGGCCCGCTGTCGTTATCGGGGGACAGATTCCGGCGGAAGGTGACGATGTAGGCCTTCGGATGGGCCGCCAGCCAGGGGCCGACTTCGTGAATCTCATCCAGAGTGATCAGGGGTTGGCGCAGTCGGCCGGGGAAATGGAACTGGTTGGCGAATCTGGCCGGATAGATGGCGACCTGATGTCCTTGCCGTTGCAGCTCGGCGATTTTCAAAGCCATGGGTCCGAGGTCGAAAGTGCCGGCCAGGCTGCCGGCGGCGATGAACTGCAGCAGCAGAATCCAGCCGACTACGGCGGCGCTGATTCCGGTAATCGTGGTCGCGGGCTTCTCCGGTTTTAATCCGCAAGCCAGAAGACCTGAAAATATCAGAGCCAGGACCCAGAGCGGGTTGCGGTGACCGGTAAATTCGTTGACCAAGGGCAGGAGCCCGCTGCCGGCCAGTACCAGCCCGCTGACCAGAAAAAGTCCGCCCAGACTGATGCGGCACCAGCGCAGGGTTTGAGGGGCGGCGCCGTCGGCCGCCCGGGCGCCGAGCAAAGCCAATGCCGGCAGCAGCGGGACCAGATAGTGGAGCTGCTTGCCGCTGACCAGGGAAAAGAGGATGAAGGCCGGCAGCAGCCAGGCCAGACAGAAGCGCAGGCCGGGTTCCGCAAGTAAGCCGCGCCAGCCTTTTTCCGGGCCCCGGACAAGCAGCACCGTCCAGGGCAGCAGTACGAGCGGGAGCAAGGGCAGGTACCACCACCAGGGGCGCTGATGGGCGAAGGATTTGACTATCCGTCCGGCCGTCTGGCCCCAGAGAATGGCGTCGGCGTAGGCCGGGCCTCCGGCTCTGGCGGCGGGCAGGGCCCAGCCCAGGGCCAGGCCGATACCGGCGAGCAGCGCCGCCAGCAAAAGCGGATACCAGTATTTTTTTTTCGCGGCCGCCGCCGGCCGCCACCAGGGAAAGCTCAGGGCCGTCGGCAGCAGCGGCAAAAGCACGACCGGACCCTTGGTCAGGAGGCCGCCGCCGATGGCGATCGCGAGCAGCATCAAGCCCGAGCGCCACTGCCACCGGCTTATTTTCAGCAGGCCGATAAGACCCAGGAGAATAAAAAAGGTCAGCAGCTGATCGAACATGGTTACGGTGCTGGTTACCGCCCACAGGGGCAGGGCCAGGAGGATGAAAGGGGCAAATTCAGCGACCCGGGGGTTTTCCGGCCAGAGGCGGCGGCCCAGAGCGGCGGTCAGCCCTAGGTTACAGAGGGCGAACAGCGGGGCGGTCAGCCGGGCGGTAAAGGCATTGGCCCCGAACAGCATCCAGCCGAGGTTGATCAGGTAGAAAAGCAGGGGCGGCTTGTGACTGTAGGGCAGACCGTTGACCTGGGGGACCAGGAAATTGCCGCTCCGCCACATTTCCCAGGCCACCGAAAGATAGCGGGTTTCATCAATCGGAATCGGCGGTCGGCAGGCGATGCTGACCACTACCAGCAGACCCCAGAGGCCGACCAATCCGCAAACACTTCGGCTTTTCATGAGGTCGGCCTCTCCGGTTTTTTTCTGCGGATGAAATAGATATTGCGCAGATAGATCAGGCAGCCCGAACTCTGCCCGAGAATGAAGACCGGATCCTTGCGGTAAAGAGCATAGGCGAACAGAATCAGCCCCCCGCCCAGGCTCAAATACCAGAAGGATTCGGGAATGATACTCTGCCGGTGTTTTTCGCTGAACAACCACTGGACGAGAAAACGGGCCGAAAACAGAGCCTGACCGAGCAGGCCGATTCCGACCCAGATCATTGATTCGTCCATTCTTCTTCCTCCGTTTCCACCGCCTGACTGCGCCGCATCAGCCAGGCTACGCCGATCAGAT
>DSCM01000061.1 GCA_011049115.1 Pseudomonadota bacterium | reverse complement strand
GGGGCTGCCGCTTGGGACCGGGGCTTTCGTGGTACTGGCTAATCAGATGGCGCACCTGCTTGAATGGCGGGGCGATAATGATCATGACCAAGAGGGGCAAACTTCATTTTGGGCGCAGGAGAAAGTCATGCTGGCGCAGGCGCGAGCTTTTCTCTCCGTGGATGAAGAGGGTTTCAGGGAGCTTCTCAGGACTCTTGGTGACGAAATTTCCGCGACGGCCGCAACTCTTGACATAGCCCTGGACGGGCTTCGTCTTGAAGATGCCCTTGATGGAAACTCGGGTACGGAGGCTTTCTCTCTGAAACGTCATGTTGACCGTAGCGCTCTCTATGAATTATCGTTGAAAATATCGGAACAGACCTTGGTGGAGAGAGGTTTCTCCGGCTATGTCGAGGCCACGGCGGGACATGTTTCTGAGGCTCTTGGGCTTGAGGCTTTTGTTGTCTACCTTCCGGGCTCGAAAAGGCGGGGGCTGGCGCCGGGTTTTTGTTATGGCGGCGGCGCGCTGGTCCGGATTCTGGCCGGCAGGGCTCTGCTGCCGGGGCAGGATGATATTGTAAATCAGGTTTTTTCAGCAAATCGTATGCTGGACAAAGGAAAAACCTCCGGAGGGTGCTTTGCAGGCTTGCCAGCTGGCTGAATTCTGGGTTCCCGGCCGAATTCTGGCTTTCCCCATGTTCGTGCGGGAAGAATCCCGAAGCCTGGGGGTTTTGCTGGTTTTGCGGAACCGAAAAACCGTTGCCTTTAATTCCGCCGAAGTGCGTATCCTTGAGTTGTACAGCAGCTTTCTTGCAATTCGCCTGAGCTCGTCCGGTCGTGTTGCTTGAAGGTTTATTAAACCTGAGGCCGTACGCCGGCAGGTTTTTTGCTGGCGGTCGGGCATGGGGACTGTGTTGAGAAGACAGCTGGGGTTTAGGGAGGGAAAAAGCATGGAGCCCGGAAGAGATCGTCCGCCGGCGGTTGCCGGAACCTTTTACAGCCATGATGCTGCGCGACTGCGTCGAGAGATTGAGGCTTATCTGGCGGCGGCTGAAGCGCCAAGGGCGATAGACGGAGAACTTGTCGCTCTGGTTTCACCCCATGCCGGTTACAGCTTCTCCGGAACGGTGGCCGGAAGCGCTTATCGCCTGGTGCAAGGTTTGAAGTTTGACCTGGTGGTTATTGTGGCGCCCTCCCACCACCATCTTTTCAGCGGGTTTTCCATTTATACCGCAGGGGATTATCTGACGCCATTGGGACGCGTTCCGGTTGAGCGTTGTCTGGCAATGGAGCTGATCGGGAAATCTGCGGCGGTAAACTTTCACCCGGAAGCCCATCGTCAGGAGCATTCCCTGGAAGTGCAGTTGCCTTTTCTGCAGGTTGCCCTGGGTGATTTTCAATTGTTGCCGATTATTATGGGTCGGCAAAGCCAGGCCGCGGCACGGCAGTTGGCGTTGATTCTGACTCAGGTCGCGGATCAGCGCCGCGTCCTGCTGGTTGCCAGCACAGATCTTTCGCATTTTCATGACGCCGCCACTGCCGGCCGTCTCGACCGGGGGGTGCTGGATGCGATCGCCGCTTTTGACCCGGACCTTTTTTGGCATCTGGTTGAAAGCGGTACGGCTGAAGCCTGTGGCGCAGGCCCTCTGCTGGCAGTAATGCTGGCGGCGCAGCAACTGGGGGCCAGGCGTGCGCGGATTCTGGCTTACCGACATTCCGGCGAGGTCTGCGGCGATAATCGCCGGGTCGTCGGCTATCTTGCCGCGGCGTTATTTAAGTAATGCCTGAAGAAGACAGGGTCGCAGTTTGACCCTGATGACAGAGGGGGTGCATGGAACAGGAACGGTGTGCCTGCGGACTTTCCGTAGCGGATAAGGATTATCTCAAGGGGGTGGCGGCGGCGCAGATCAAAGCTCGTCTGGAGGGTCGTGAAGAACCTGTGGAGGTTCCGAAGCGTGAGATTCTTAAGGAAAAAAGAGGGGGCTTCGTGACCCTCTATAAAGCCGGACATTTGCGGGGCTGTATCGGGTATGTCGAAGCCATGAAACCATTGTATCAGACGGTTGCGGAAATGGCTCTGGCCGCAGCTTTTAAGGATCCCAGATTCCCCAAACTGCAGCTATCCGAGTGGCCTGATATCAACATTGAGCTTTCAGTTCTGAGCCCTCTGGTGGAGATTGAAGACCCTCGTCAGGTTGAAGTCGGCAAACATGGGCTTTTGCTTTGCCGTGGATCGGCTTCAGGCCTGCTGTTGCCCCAGGTGGCAACGGAGTATGGGTGGACTCGAGCAGAATTTCTGACACATACTTGTCACAAAGCGGGACTGCCGGCGGACTGTTGGCGATATCCCGGAATCAGAATGTATGTTTTTACAGCGGATGTTTTCTGAAGTAAAACCTCCTGGCGGTGGGGAAATGATTTTTCGTCGGAAAGATGGGGGATATTGTTTTTTACGGAAAAAGGCGGTTTGTTTGAATTAATAACTTGCTTTTTGTTTGGGAAAATGGTAGCACCTTATAGGTTTGCAGAAAAAATTTTGCCGGTAGCGGCTTTTTTGCAAGTGGGCTCTTGACGGGGCCCACTTTTTTTATCTAGTTGTTCAGATTATAATGCAGATAGATTGAGATGATGGTTGAATCAGCAGTTACAGGTGACCGGCTAAGCCGAATTCGGGAGCTGGCGGTGGACCTGCTTGGAAATCTTGGTTACGAACTCAATGACCTGGAGTTTAGCTCAGGCGAGGGCGGTTCTGTTCTGCGGCTTTATATCGATTGCGCGGCCGGGGTCACGCTGGATGACTGTGCTCACGTTAGTCGAATGTTTGGCGCTCTTCTGGATGTGGAGGATCTTATTCCGGGGCGTTATAACCTTGAGATTTCTTCTCCTGGCTTGAACCGTCGCTTAAGCCGGATTCAGGATTTTCAGGGCTGTTATGGGGAAACCATCAAAATCAGGCTGGCTCGTCCCCTTGACGGTCGGCGGCGTTTCAAGGGTATTCTGCGCACTTGCCAGGAAAATCCTTTGACCGTGACCCTTGAAGTCGATGGGCAAACCTTTGTCGTCCCCCTGGACGAGACGGCAAAGTGTAATCTGGTCTATGATTTTGACAAAATATTTTAACGGTGGATGGTCGTGAGTGATCGTCTTTTTTCTCATTGAGGGAGATATCTCAACCTATGTCCTCAAGTCTTAACTTTATCCTTGATCAGGTCAGTAAAGAGAAGAATATTCCTAAAGAGATTCTGATTGAGGCAATTGAATCGGCAATGGTTACTGCGTCCAAGAAAAAGCTTGGTGCGGCGCGCGAAATAGAGGCTTCTTATGATGAAGAGACCGGCCAGATTGAGCTTTTCGAATTTGTCGAAGTCGTCGAGAATGTAGAAAATTCATACTACCAGATATCCCTGCATGAGGCCTTGGAAATCGACCCTGAAGCCGAGGTTGGCGACAGTCTCGGACTCAAACTTGAAACCGATGATTTTGGCCGGATTGCGGCTCAGACGGCCAAACAGGTTATCATGCAGAAGATCAGGGAAGCCGAGCGGGAAAGTATCTATGAGGAGTATCATGAAAAGGTCGGGGAGATCATCAGCGGCACGGTGCAGCGGGTTGAACGGGGTAACCTGATTGTCAATCTGGGGACGACCGAGGCCATCCTGCCGCGCTCCGAAACGATTCCCCGTGAGAATTTTCGCCAGGGGGAGCGGATTCGTGCGTATCTGCTGAAGGTTGAAATTGCCGCCAAAGGTCCGAAAATCGTGCTATCTCGAACCCATCCCGGATTTCTGATCCGTCTCTTTGAGGTCGAGGTACCAGAGATTTTTGAAGGCGTCATCAAGATCATGGGAGCCACTCGGGAGCCTGGGGTCAGGGCCAAAATCGCGGTTTCAACCAATGATCATGATGTCGATCCGGTTGGAGCCTGCGTTGGGGTCAGAGGCTCCCGGGTCCAGAATGTGGTCCAGGAACTCAAAGGTGAAAAGATTGATATCATTCGCTGGAATCCGGATCCCGTCCGTTATGTTTGCAACGCGATTTCACCGGCTGAAATTAACAAGATCATTCTTGATGAAGAGAAACACATGATGGAGATTGTGGTTCTCGATGAGCAGCTTTCCCTGGCTATCGGGCGGCGCGGGCTCAACGTTCGCCTGGCGGCGAAATTGACCGGTTGGAAGTTGGATGTCAAATCAGCATCCCGGGTTGCCAGTGATTTTGATCAGTTGTTTTCTCCTTTGGCCGGTCTCGAAGGTTTCAATAATACGGCCATGGAGTTGCTTTATGACAATGGTTTTCGGAAAATTGAGGATATTGCCGGCAGCTCTGTTGCCGAACTCACGGATATCATTGGCACTGAAGGGGTAAACCCACAACGGCTCATTGAACGGGCCGTGGAGGTCTACCACGAACGTCGTGCGGCAATGGAAAAGCCTGCGCTTCCCGAAGCTGCGGGGGTGGTTGCAGCGCAGCTTGAGACGGCCGAAGCGGAAGCCTCGGCGAGCGCAAACGGTGCCGAGCTGAGTTTTAAGGCTGATGCGCCGGAAACGATGGCCGCGGGAAGCGGCCCTGAGATTTCCGAAGAGGAAGAACTTGAGCCAGAAAACGGCGGCAATCTTTCCTGAACCTCTTTCAGGACCTTTGCGCAGCTGTCTGATTTGTCGACAGAAGACATTAAAAAATAATCTTTGCCGATTCGTCAAGGTGGAAGACAGACTGGTTTGGGATCGTGACCACCGGGCTCCAGGCCGCGGACATTACCTCTGTAAGAATGCGGAATGCCTGGGCGCTTTTCTCAGAGGTCGGCGCCGTCTGAGTCGGCAGATCCCCGGCGCAGAAGCCTTGACAGAGAAAGACCGCCTGGCGCTGCTGCGGCTGTCTGAATCGTGACGGATCTGACTGTGGCGGAAGAAAGCGGCTCAGCTGCTTTCAAGCAGGTTGTAGGCACAGATATAAAGATGGCTTTGGTAAAAAAGTTTCGGGTGCCCGTAAAACAGGTAAAGCGATTAACTTCATCACCTGCCCGGTGCGAGGTTTATTCGAATGGACATGTTTTTGTGACGCCATGGCTGAAATTTCTACTGGTGTATTCCATAAATGCAATGCTGCTGACATTTTGATGATGTCAGAGTGATTGAATTTTCTGGTTGCGGAAGACTTGTGTTTTAATGAGGTCCGTAAAATTGCTGATAACTGATCTTTTAGGGGGTAGCTGACCTTGATTCTGAGGGAAAAAAAGAAAACCAAGGTTTATGAATTGTCTCGGGCTCTCAAACTTAAAGAACCTGAACTTTTTTCTATACTGGAAACTCTGGGGATTGAGGTCAGTACCAAATTTACTCCTCTTGAGGAAATCGATGTTGATCGAGTCAAGGCTTGGTGCAATCAACATCAGGGACCTGATGTCGTCGAAAAAAGAGTAGCTTCAGGGGTTCTCCGGCGGCGGGTAAAAGACGTTCCCGAGTCAGCCGATATAAGTTCTGCTAAAGCTTTGTCACCGGATGAGGTCGATGAAGTGGAGCCCGTTTCCGAGTCTGATGAACCCGATTTTGTCGAAGCCGAACCAACGGAGCCCGCTGAAGTTTTCACTTCCGAAGTGAAGACTCGGGAGCGTGACGCGTTGGAAAGCGATACGGCTGCAGCCGAGGTGACGCAGGACACCGAGTCGTTACAGGTTGCGCCGGCGGAAGAGCATTCGGCTGAGGATGAAAGGTCGGTGCCCGGTGAGGTCCCGCTGGCGCCAACGGAGGCTGAGTTGCCGACCCCTGAGAGTTCCGAAACCCCTGCGAGTCGGGTCGAGATGGAAGTCGCCGAAGTGCTCCCTCAGAGCGCTGTCGCAGACAGCCTCAGCCCGGATACCAAGCCTGACTCGGCGATACCGGCTTCCGCAGGTCTGCCTGAGTCGAAAGTTTCGGAGTCCGAAGTGGAAGATACCGAGGCGGCTCGTGCTGCCGCGATAATGACGGAACGAAAACCGAAAAGCGGGCGTACCGGCGCCCGGGGCGCCCGCGTAATCGGGCGAGTGGCCTTAGGTGAACTCGGCCTACAGGCGTCGGTCCGACCGGCGCGTGACAAGTTTAAGAAAACCGACGGAGAACCTTCGGTCGTGGCTCCGGTCGCTCCACCGGTTGAGGTTGTTCAACCTGGTAAAGAGACGGTTGAAGATCGGATGGTTGCGTCCAAGAAGGGGCGTAAATCCCGGAAGAAGGAAGGGGGTGGGGCGGCTTTCGCTAATGATGACAGTCGCAGCCGTAAGGCGTCTCGGCGGGCGGTTATTAAAAATCTTGATTTTGCCGATGACCGCGGTGGAAAAGGACGGCGCCGCGGTCTCAAGAAAAAATCCGGTCAGAAAACGGAGATCACGCTGCCGAAATTGAGCAAGCGCGTAGTTAAGATTACTGATGCGATCAGTGTCGGTGAATTAGCTAGAAAAATGGGGATTAAAGCCGGCGAGGTTATCGCAAAATTGATGAGTCTCGGCAATATGGTGACCATCAATCAGATGATCGATTTTGAAACCGCCAGTCTGGTTGCCGAAGAATATGGGCATACGGTAGAAAATGTCGCTTTTGACGAAGACCTGGTGCTCGACTTGGTTGAGGATAAGCCCGAGGATCTGGTCAGCCGTCCTCCGGTGGTGACCATTATGGGCCATGTCGACCACGGTAAAACCTCGCTGCTTGATGCCATTCGCCTGACTAAGGTCGCGGATGGAGAGGCCGGTGGTATTACCCAGCACATCGGAGCCTATATGGTTTCCCTGCCCAGGGGAGATATTTCTTTTGTCGATACCCCAGGACATGAGGCGTTTACGTCAATGCGTTCACGTGGAGCTGGAGTTACCGATATTGTTATTCTGGTGGTGGCTGCCGATGACGGGGTTATGCCCACTACCATTGAATCAATCAATCACGCTAAAGCCGCGAATGTGCCGATAATAGTTGCGATCAATAAGATAGATAAGGACAATGCCCGGCCCGATGAAGTGCGTCGACAGCTCAGTGAATATGGTCTGATCGCCGAGGAATGGGGTGGACAAACCATTTTTGTGGAAGTCTCAGCCAAACAGAGACTCAATCTGGATACCTTGCTGGAGATGATCCTTCTTCAGGCCGAGATGATGGAGCTGAGCGCCAACCCTGATAAGGCGGCTCGCGGTGTGGTTCTGGAATCACGCCTGGATCGGGGCAAAGGGCCGGTCGCGACGATTCTGGTTCAGGATGGGACGGTCAAACAGGGTGATTTAGCGGTTGCGGGACTTTACAGCGGCCGGGTTCGGGCCCTGATCAATGACATGGGCGAGACGGTTGACAGCGCCGGACCATCGACACCGGTAGAGGTCTTGGGGTTGAGTGGCGTTCCGTCCGCAGGTGACGATTTCAATATTGTCAAGTCTGAAAAACAAGCCAAGGAACTGACCAGTAACCGGCAGCATAAGGCTCGGGAACAGGAAATTTCAAAAACCAGTAAAATCTCCCTAGAAGATCTTTTTGAACAGATGGAAGAGGGTGCGGTTGAACAGCTCAATGTCATTGTCAAGGGTGATGTGCAAGGCTCGGTCGAAGCCGTCAGCGAAGCCCTGAAGAAACAGGCGACCACCAAGGTCAAGGTCGAGGTCGTGCATGCCGCGGTTGGCGGGGTCAAAGAGGCCGATGTCATGCTGGCGGCCGCTTCTCGTGCTATAATCGTGGCTTTCAATGTTCGCCCTGACCTTAAAGCCCAGCATCTGGCCGAACATGAGCATGTAGATATCCGACTTTATTCGGTGATTTATGATCTCATCGAGGATTTACGGATGGCGATGGAGGGTCTGCTGGCTCCGGAAGTACGTGAAGTCTATCTGGGCCGGGCCGAGGTCCGCCAGGCTTTCATGGTTTCCAAGGTGGGGATGATTGCCGGTTGCCGGGTGGTTGACGGCAAGGTCAAACGTAATGCTCAGGTGCGGCTGTTGCGCGATGATGTGGTGATTGTTGAAGGCAGAATCTCATCCTTGAAAAGGTTTAAGGATGATGCCAAGGAAGTTGCCACCGGTTTTGAGTGCGGTATTGGTATTGAAAATTATAATGACATCAAGCCCGGGGATGTGATTGAGGCCTTTGTCATGGAAGAGGTCGCGGCTAAGCTTTAGAACACTTTTATCGGCAGCACTGTTGCAACCGGGCCGGCTGAGGTGTACGGTGGAGTGAAAAATTAGATGAAGGAACGTAATCAGCGGTGCCGGCGTATCGGCGATCAGCTTAAGGTTGAGATCTCGGCCATGTTGCAACGGGAGATCAAAGATCCCAGAATTGGTTTTATCACGGTTCAGGACGTTGAAGTGGCTCCTGATTTGAGCCAGGCGTTTGTCTATTATACGGTCCTGGGGAATGCCGATGAGAAAAATGCAACCCTGGCTGGTCTGAACAGTACGGCCGGTTTTATGCGTCGTGAGATCGGGCGCAGACTGCATTTGAAAAGGATTCCTGAAATGCAGTTTCGTTACGATGACAGTATCGATAAGGGCGAGCATCTGGAGGAGGTTTTCGGTCGGATCAGAAAGGAAGAGAGTGGTGAGCAGTCTGATTGAAGCGGAGCAGAAGGTGATGGCTCTGGCTGCCGTCCAGAAGGCCGGAAGTATTGTGATCGCCAGTCATGTTGATCCGGATGGAGATGCCATCGGTTCCTCGCTGGCCTGGGCTTTGATTCTGCGGAAACTGGGCAAAAAGGTTGCGGTCTACAATCGTGACAAAATTCCTTACAGTCTGACTTTTCTGCCCGGGGCCGACGAGTTTTTTGTCAACAGCCTGCCTGAACATTGTGACCTCCTGTGTCTGCTTGACTGCAGCGAGATAGAACGAGCCGGTGAGGAGCTGGCCGGTTGGCGGGGGTATGAACGCTCTCTCTGCATTGATCATCATCTGACAACGGCTTATTCAGCCGATATCAATCTCGTTTATCCTTATGCCTGTGCCACCGGAGAGTTGATTTATGATTTGGCTCTCTGCCTTTATCCGGGCTTCAGACTGGATGTGGCGCTGAATCTGTATACCGCGATTTTAACCGATACCGGGTCGTTTCGTTATTCAAATTCAACCCCTAATTCATTTGCCATCGCCGGTGATCTGGTAGCCCGTGGCGTTGAACCCTGGATAGTCACGCAGCAGGTTTACGAAAGCCAGCCGCTCGGGCGGATCAAACTCCTGGGCCTGGTTCTCGGCAGTCTGAAACTCTCCGCTTCGGGCAAGGTGGCCGCGATCTCCATCACTCAGGCGATGTTTGATGAGACCGGTACCAATAGTGAATACACTGACGGAATGGTTAATTATCCTCGTTCAATTATGGGTGTGGAAGTGGCATTTATGGCCCGTGAAACGGCTCCCGGACGATACAAACTCAGTTTTCGCTCACGTGGTACCGTTAACGTGGCTCAGCTGGCGGCCGAATTCGGCGGCGGGGGCCATCATAATGCGGCCGGCTGTCGCCTGGATGGCAGACTGCCGGAATTGATTGAACACGTTTTTGCTCTGGTCGATGGGCGCCTTCAGTAGTGGATTTTCTCCTTTGTTGAACGAAGACGCTTTTCTTGTCCTTGATAAACCCACGGGGCTGACTTCGCAGCAGGTGGTCGCTCAGGTTAAACGGCTGCTGGGATGCCGTAAGGTTGGGCATACCGGAACCCTTGATCCCCTGGCTACCGGGGTTTTGCCGTTGGCTTTGAACCGGGCGACTCGGCTGATTCAATATCTTGACGAGGGTCGCAAGGTTTACAGTGGGGAGATAGAATTTGGGGTCGAGACCGACACTCTGGATCGAGACGGTCAGGTCACGGCTCGCTTTGCCGGTCCGCTGGATTTCAGTGCGAGCCGGATTGCCGAGGTTTTTGAACGCTATCACGGATCCTTATTGCAGACCGCGCCCCTATACTCCGCGATCAAGACTAAAGGACGCCCTCTGTATGCTTATGCTCGTTCCGGGATTGCAGTTGAAGCCCCGGAACGCCGGATTGAAATCGACGGTTTTGAACTCCTGTCCTGGAACTCCCCGTTGGCGGCTTTTCGGGTTTGTTGTTCTCGCGGAACCTATGTCAGATCGTTGGCTGCGGATGTGGGGCGGGATCTGGGTTGCGGTGCGCGAATCTGGTCTTTATGCCGGGAAGCAAGTGGCCCTTTTACTCTTGAAAGAGCCCTTTCTCTGCCTGCTCTGACGGAAATGGTGTCGACCGGTCAGCTTTTACCACTGCTTGCACCGCAACAGGCGCTGACTCATTTGCCCTGCCTGCGGATCGATGACAATGAAAGTTTGCGAGATATCGCTCACGGTTTGCCATTGGTCCGGGAAGCGGTGAAGGATCGCATCCCTTCCAGTTGGCCAGCAGATCAACAGGTGTTATTGCTGGATAAAACCGATAGTGTGCTGGCTCTGGCGCGTCTTGAGAAAACGTCGGAAGACTCGCTGTTGCGTCTGCTCAGGGTCATGACGGTTCCGGAAAGGCATAAAGCTTTTTAGAAAACAAAAACTTTACAAGGCTTAAGCTTTATGGTAGGAATCCCAAAAGGGGAAAGCGGCTGGTAGAGGGCGGGATCGCCATTATAAAATGATATATTAGCATATTAAACAGGTTCCAAGAAGGATAAGAGGAGAAAAATTCCAATGGCGTTTGCATGTGGACAGAAGTCGGATATTATTGAGAAATACAGATTGCATGAGAGTGATACCGGGTCCCCGGAGGTACAGATTGCATTGCTTAGTGAGCGGATTACCTATCTGACGGATCATTTTAAGGTCCATAAGCACGATTTTCATTCTCGTCGCGGTCTTTTGAAGTTGGTCGGGCAGAGACGTCGTTTGCTTGATTATTTGAAAAGGAAAGAGTTTAAGCGTTATAAAGATGTTATCGGTAGCTTGGGTCTAAGGCGTTAAGGGGGTTCGAACTGGGCTGGGTCTGCAAGAGAAAGTTATGGCTGGTCATGGAAACTGCCTTCAGAAACACAGGCTGAAGGCAGTTTTCTTTTTTTTAAAATTTGATTTATTTGGCGTTAAACGGGCCTGCGGAAAGAACCGGGGGTCGGCGGCAAGTGATGATGGAGTGAGAAGTTATTGCAAGTTGACGAAAAAGAGAGAAGTGGAGAGAAGATGAAAAAGTATTGTCACGTAGAAGTAGATGGAAGCGAGGTGAGTTTCGAGTCTGGTAAAATCGCTAAACAGGCCAATGGGGCGGTTATGGTGCGTCAGGGTGATACCATGGTCCTGGTCACGGCCGTGGCGGCCCGTAGCGGCAGAGAGGGGATTGATTTTTTCCCTCTGACGGTTGATTATCAGGAGAAAACTTATGCCGCCGGGAAAATCCCTGGAGGTTTTTTTAAACGTGAAGGCCGTTTAAGTGACCGTGAAACCCTGACCTCACGTTTGATTGACCGTCCTTTACGGCCCCTGTTTCCAAAAGGATTTACCTGTGAAACTCAGATTATAGCGACGGTCATGTCGACCGATAATGTCAACGATCCCGCGATTCTGGCTTTGACCGGGGCTTCGGCCGCATTGATGGTTTCCGATATTCCTTTCAACGGGCCGGTAGCTGCGGTCCGGGTGGCCAGGGTTAACGAGAGTTTCATCGTTAACCCGGTTTTTGCCGAGATAGACGAGAGTGATCTCGACGTGATCATGGCTTGTACTCGGGAGGCGGTGGTCATGGTTGAAGGTGGAGCTAAGGAAGTCGATGAGCAGGTTATGCTCGAAGCGCTTGAGCTTGGCCATCAGGCAGCCCAGCCTTTTATCACGGCGCAGCTGGAGATGGCGAATCAGGTGGGACTGAAAAAAAGAGAGGTTGTGGCTCCGGTTATCAATCCTGATCTGACGGCGCTGGTCGAGGTTAAGTTTGCCGGTCGTTTTGAGGATGGTCTGCAGATTTCCGATAAACTCGAAAGACAGAATTATTTCAGTGACTTGAAGGATGAAATCCGGGCGTCTCTGGCCCTGGCGGAAATTCCAGATCATGATCTGGGTGAGGTTTTCGAGGCTCGCCTAGGGGCCGCAATTCGCCGGCAGATCTCTACTCAGGGCGTGCGTATCGGCGGTCGCGGTATCGGCGAGATTCGTGATATTAGCTGCGAGGTTTCCTTTCTTCCCCGGGTTCACGGCTCGGCTCTTTTTACTCGAGGTGAAACTCAGGCTGTGGTTACTACCACTCTGGGGACTTCCGTTGATGAACAGCGGATTGATTCCCTGCGAGGAAATTCTTCTGACAGTTTTATGTTGCATTACAACTTTCCGCCTTTCAGCGTCGGTGAAGCCCGTTTTCTGAGAGGGCCGGGAAGACGCGAAATCGGTCATGGTACCTTGGCCCGCAGAGCCCTGAAGGCAGTCCTACCGGAGTCCGATAAATTCCCCTATACGGTGCGGATTGTTTCCGATATCACGGAGTCCAACGGTTCTTCATCCATGGCCAGTATCTGTGGCGGCAGTCTGTCCCTGATGGATGCCGGGGTGCCGATCAAGGCACCGGTCGCCGGGATCGCCATGGGACTGGTTCAGGAAGGGGGACAGTTTATCGTTTTAAGTGATATTTCGGGTGACGAGGACCATGTCGGGGATATGGACTTTAAGGTTGCCGGTACGCGAGCCGGGGTTACCGCGATTCAGATGGATATCAAGATCGCGGGGATCAGCAAAGAGGTGATGGCCCAGGCTCTGGCCCAGGGTAAAGTCGGTCGTCTGCATATCCTTGATAAAATGGATGAGGTTTTACAGGCCCCCCGGGCTGAACTCTCGGATTATGCACCACGGATCATGACTATTCGCATTGATCCCGACAAGATCCGGGACGTTATCGGACCTGGAGGGAAAAACATTCGCGCTATTACTGAGAAATCCGGGGCCAAGATTGATATCGAGGATAGTGGTGAGATTAAAATCGCTTCGGTCGACGGCCAGGCCTCGGAACTGGCGATTGCCTTGATTCGGGAACTGACCCAGGAAGCGGAGGTTGGCAAAGTCTATCTTGGAAAGGTTCAGCGGATTATGGATTTTGGCGCCTTTGTCGAAATCTTTCCGGGGACCGATGGTCTTCTGCATATTTCCCAGATTGCCGAAGAGCGGGTTAGAGACGTGCGCGATTATCTGAAGGAAGGTGATGAAGTCATGGTGAAGGTTATTGAGGTTGATCGTCAGGGTAAAATCCGTCTCACCCGTAAGGACGTGCTCGATCAGAATTGATGGTCGATAGTTTTACGTTCTTGATGAAAAAGCACCTTTGTAAAAAGGTGCTTTTTTTATGGGGTGGATTAATCTCTTTTCTTTACAATTCCGCCCTTCGTGACTATACTGTCATTCGATAAATCGGTAAGGCTTATGTGTTTTCGACTGAAAGCTGTAAGTTAAAGCCTGGCTGGTTTTACCTTGGGGGAAGACAGGATCGGAATCTGAATGATTATCCCGGAGAGTTTGCTTACATGGCTGGTAAAGATTACTATAAAATACTTGGAATTGATAAAACGGCTTCAGAGGACCAGATCAAAAAGGCTTTTCGAGCCAAAGCCCGGCTGTATCACCCTGATCTTAAGCACGATGATAAGGAAGCCGAAAAAAAATTCAAAGAGGTCAATGAAGCCTACGAAGTTTTGAGTGATCCCAAAAAGAGGAAGGATTACGATACCTTTGGTGAGTCATTTCAACAGGCGGGCGGCGGTTTCAGCGGGGCTCGGGCCGGCGGTTTTGATTTCAGCGATCTTTTTGGCGGCGCAGGCGCTGCGGGAGCGCGGAATTTTACTTTCCGCAGTGGCGATCCCCGAGGCGGTCAGGGCGACCCTTCGGATATCTTTGCCAATCTTTTTGGTGGAGGGGGCGGCTTCCATGGACATCCCGAACCTCGACGTGGGGCCAATGTCAAACGTCAGGTCGAAATTGATTTCTCTGAAGCGGTTCAGGGCACGGAGCTCAAATTAAGGATTGACGGTCAGCAGGTTAATGTCAGGATTCCGCCCGGAACCGTTAACGACAGTCGTCTGCGTCTTAAGGGAAAGGGACATTCCGGGGTCAACAACGGTCCGGCTGGTGATTTAATCCTGACGGTCAAGGTCAGACCGCACCCGGTTTTTTCGCTCCTGGGACGGGATCTTCTTTGTCAGGTTGAGGTGCCTCTGACTATGGCTTTACTTGGCGGTCGCATCGAAGTGCCGACCTTTACCGGCAAAGCCATGTTGAGCCTGCGCGAGGGGGTGCAGAACGGGCAGAAAATGCGCTTGCGGGGCAAGGGGGTGCAGATGGCGGATGGCGAGGCGGGTGATCAAATTGTTGAATTAAAAATCGTTATGCCTAAAAAACTTTCTCCTGAAGCCCGACAGCTGGTTGAAAAACTTGATAAAATAGTTAGTTGATCTGGTGATTGATGCAAAATCCGGCGCGCGAGATCGTCTATCGGCCGTTGTTTTTGCCGCTGCTGACTTTGCTTGCCGTAATCTGGTTGACTGTTTGCCGGGGGACCGAGACGACCACGCTTCTTCTGCTTCCGGTAGCTCTGTTTGTCGTCTATGGTTATTTTTTGTTCCGGTTGCGGGTTGAATTTTGTTTTCGCTCCTTTCTGCTGTTGTTTTTGTTCTCCCTGCTTCTGGGAGGAATGGTTTTTGGCAAATTAGAACGGCGGCGGAGGGATTTTAATTCAGTTCAGGTTCAGCTGGCGCAATCTCCAGCCTTCGAAAGACTCTTCGGGCGCGTGGTCGCCTTTCCGCAAAGCCTTCAATCCGGCTGGCGACTTTGTCTCGAACCCTTGCAGGGCCGTCTTGCGGGGCGAGGTGAAGTTGAACTCTTTCTGCCGATTTCGGCCTATGATGACCCGCGTCTGCCTCTGGTCGGTGATCTGATCAGTGCCGAGGTTGAACTGAAGTCATTGGCGGGTCCCCGCCATCCTTTTCTCAAAAGAATTCAGAATTCCGGAGTTTCCGGAGTGGTGGCCGGGGGTCGCCTGGAAAGTTTCGAAGATCTGTTTCTGGTGGCTCGTTTCTCCGGGATTCTTGGTCGTGTTGACCGTATCAGGCGCTTTTTCTATCGGGCTTTTCTGACCGCCGGTGGTGATAATGCGGAGGTTGGAATCATGCTGGCCGTCCTGATCGGTTGTCGTGACCGCCTGCCGGACAAGGTCAGGCATCTCTTTCTGGATTTTGGTGTTTTTCATCTTTTTGCTATCTCCGGTCTCCATCTTGGGATTGTCGTCGGCCTGGTTTTTTTTCTGGGCAAAGCCTTGTTGTCCTTAGGGGGCAGGTGGGCGCCGATGATCGGAACCCTTAACGGGGCGGCCGGGCTGACCCTTCTTTTTATACCGTTCTATCTCTTGCTCACGGGTTTGCATCTGCCGGTGATGCGAGCTGGGATCATGGCTGGTTTTTTTCTCGCGGCCCTGCTTAGCCGACGTCTGCGAGATCCTTTTTCGGCTCTTATCGGGGCGGCTATAGTTATTCTTTTCTGCTGGCCGCAGGCTCTTTTCGAGCTCTCCTTCCAACTTTCCTTCATTGCCGTGGCGGCTCTTTTATGGTCACTTCCGCAAAGCCGTCGCTGCTGGAGTTCCATGTTCTCGGGCTTTTGCCGGCGGTATCTGCCGCCAAACTGGGAAAACGGTTTACTAAGCTGCTTTTCTCTGGGCTTTTCATCGTTGGCGATCAGTCTGGCCACCGCACCATTGCTGGTTAATCAGGTACATTTTCTTTCGCTGTATGCGCTGCCGGTAAATCTTGTGCTGGTGCCGCTGTTTTCCCTGCTGATTTTGCCTTTGGGGATGCTCTGTCTTTTTTTGGTCGGTTTTCCGGCTTTGCTGGCGCAGGTGTTGCCTCTTTTGGGTTTGTTTTTGAAACTTATGCTGACCGTTCTTCTCCGGCTGCATGAAAACCTGCCTTCAGGTCGTTGCTATCTGTCGGAATTGACTGGTTATGAAACCCTTTTTCTCGGTGGTTTACTCCTGAGCCTGGCCTGGCTGGCGGCAACCGGCAAAGGTCAGCGCAAAGCCGCGGGGACAATGGTGTTGCTTTTTTCTGCGGCCCTGTTTCTGCACTGGGTTGGTCTTGTTCGGGAGCGGCGCCGGGAAAGAATTTCTCTGGCTGCTTTTGTCGGCGGACATCCCCAAACCCTGCTTTTTGAATTGCCGGGGGGGGAGGCTTTGCTGTTTAATGGGGGCTCCTGGCCACAGTCATCGTTTTCTCTGGGGGAACAGGTGATAGCCCCTTATTGCTGGCGGCGGAAAATCAAGCGGATCAGTACCCTGGTCCTGACCGAACCGCAGAAGGGAATGGTTGGGGGCCTGCTTTTTTTGGTTGAACAATTCAAGGTGCGTGAAATCTGGTATCATGGTATCTGGACCGGATATCCACCCTTTCAGGAATTCAATCGAAGGACCAGGGAAGACTTCGGCGTACGCTGGCGCAAGCTCTCTTCTTTTGCTTATCCTTTTTATTTAGCTGGAGTTGATATCGAAGTGCTGGGCCCTCCAGCCAATGATCTTATCTTGCCGCACTCGGGGAGGGCGGCGTTGCTGGCGATGGCTCCTTCACTACTTTTCCGGTATGGTGATTTTCGAGCTCTGGTCTGGGGCGGAGGGCAGCTGGACCCGGCCTGTCTGCCCGAAGAGGTAGATCTTCTGGCCTTGCTCGTCGATCCCATCGAAGTTTTGCCGAAAAGTCTGACTCGGGTTTCAGTTCGGGCCGGGGGCTGGTGTTTGCAAGGTGGAAAACCTCGGCCGGGCGGTAAAACAAACCTACCTCGGCCCTGGTCCGAAGCCCGCTTCTGGTCGACCGGAGAGCAAGGTTTTTTATTTCTTGAGGCGGAGACCTCGGCGCTGATTACAGATAAATTTCCCCGTGGCTTAATTTCCGGTTGTCAAGGGGGGCGATAATAAGTTATGGTGCAGCTATGAAAAAATTACACATTAAAACAGTCAAAGGCTTTAATGAAGTCCTGCCGCCGGACAGCTTTGGCTGGCGGGCCGTGGAGAATAAGTTTCGGAATCTGTTGGAGGGGTACGGATTTGCCGAGTTGCGCCTGGCCTTTCTTGAACCGACGGAACTTTTTGCCCGCAGT
>DSCM01000060.1 GCA_011049115.1 Pseudomonadota bacterium | reverse complement strand
TCCTTCTGGTAAAGGTTTGGCCATACTACCAGATACCTGAGGCGTTTTTCAATAAAATAATTTATATAAGTTACGTTGTAGGGTTAATGCAGTTTCTTGAATTTTGCAATCTGGCTGAAATTTTGAAGATTGAGTGATTGCGGCGTGGTCGCGAACCCCTTAAGAAGGCAAAAGGCGCGCAGGGTTTCGTGCCTTTTGCCTTTTATCGTCTTTCTGATGATGGTCGCGCGGTTTAGATGCCTTACAGGTTGTTTTCTTGTTTTTTTTCAACAATTTTTTTCAACAACAAAAACAAGAAAATGTTAAGTGCTTCACGGGTTATCCCCGAAGGGGATGTCCCGATGAAGAAACTTATCCAGCTCTGCTGGGCCCGATAAGCGCACTTATTTGTCACCAACGGAAATACCTTTAGGTACGGGCCGTGAAGGCCCCTTGGGTTGCGGGGCTCTCCCGCATCAGAAAAGTTCAGACCGTAAATATTCATTAACTTCACTCAGGCTTTCAATAATCTGATCCCTGGCCTTGGGAAGTTCAGAAGGGGTCAGTTCCAGGGTCACGGCGCCTTCGTAATTGCGGCCCTTCAGCAGGTACAGAAAACGCGTTAAGGGGAGAATCCCACGTCCGGGGAAAAGATGTTCGCGACCGTGACCGTAATCGCTGAAATGAATGTTCCTGATTCTCCCGCTGACCAGCAGACGTTGAAATTCGCCGAGAAAATTCGGGTTATGAGAACCGATATGGGTGGTATCAAAGGTCATGTAGAGATTGTGTTTTTCAATGAATTCAAGCATGTCGGCGGATTTTTTAAGAATATTGGGATTAAAGCGGATGCGGTTGCCGATATAGGGCATGTTTTCAATGGTGACGATAACCTGACTGCCGCTGAGCAGGCTTTGAAAATCTTCGGTGTTATAAAACCAGCGGTAAAAGGTGAATTCCGGAGGAAACCACAACGGAGGGTGAAAGTTGACTAGTGGAATGCCGAAGGCATGAGCCAGCTCAATGCATTTGATCAGGGAGGTGCCGCCGTGTCCCCAGCCATAAATCTGGAAAAAGGGGGCGTGAATCGACAAGATCGGGCAAATCCGAAGAAGTTTTTCAATCGTTTGAGAGGGATTGTTCCTTTCAAAATGGTCGTTGATGATCAGCTCGACTCCGTCATAACCACTTTCCGCGGCAATGGCGAAAACTTCTTGCAGCGGCAGGGTAAAGAGAGTGCCCGCCGAGAGGACTACGGCCCGGTGGGGAACCTTGATTCGGGGCGGAGAGTGAATCGGTGTGGACGAAAGCATTGAATATTTTAAAGTCCGGCTGACTTGAATTGATTTTCAGTTGAAGACCGACCTGGACACTCTAACAAGAGATGCGGGAAATTAAAACTAAAAATTTCATTTCCAAAAAAAAATGTAACGGTTCCGGCATTTTTTAGTTTTGCCGGGGCGCAGGTGATTTGCGGAAGATGATTAAGATCGCGGAAACGATTATTCCGATTTTCATGCTGATCATGCTTGGCGGCGGAGCCCGACGTTTTGGTTTTCTGCGGCCGGAATTCATGGCGGCCGCGAATCGGCTGGTTTTTTATCTGGCGATTCCGGCGCTGGTCTTTCGGGCCTTGAGTCGGGCCTCTCTGCGATCTGAATTTGATCCCTGGTCGGTAGTCATGATGGGGGTTGCGGTTTTTATCGTCGGCGGGTTGGGGTTGCTGTCGATCAGTCTTACGGGCAAAGCGGCCGGGCCTCGGCAGGGAACCTTTACGCAGACGACCATTCATGGGAATCTGGGCTATATCGGCCTGGCCGTGGCCTATTATTATCTTGATGAGTGTGGCTTTGCCCGGGCCGGCATGATGCTGGGCTTTCTGATGATTTTGCAGAATCTGCTCGGGGTCGTTCTGCTCCAGTATTTCTGCTCGGTTCAGGGCGGAGCGCGTCGCCTTCGGCAAATGCTGATCTCCGTGATTCTGAACCCGGTTATCCTGGCCGCTCTGGCCGGAATGCTGTTTAATCTCAGTGCCTTGCCGCTGCCCTCGGTGATGGATCGCTTTTTGTTGATTTTAAGTGGTTTAGCCTTGCCGATGGGGCTATTGTTAATCGGGGCTTCAATCTCTGTCGCTTTACTCAGACGCTGGTTGCCCTTGGCGGGGCTTTCGGCTTTTTACAAATTGCTGCTTTTGCCGGCCACCGGGCTGCTGCTTTTTCGTCTTGCCGGGGTAAGTGAACAAAACTATGAGCCGGGCCTGATTCTGCTGGCCGCTCCGACGGCCACCCTGACCTATGTTATGGCCCGGGAAATGGGCGGCCAGGTTGATCTGACCATCGCTTCAATTTCCCTCTCAACCATGCTTTCTGCTTTCACTTACACTCTCTGGCTGGGTTGGCTGGCGGGTTGAAGGGGGGCGTGGCTCGAAAGGTCATTATTCTTTTTGGCGCGGGCGCAGGCTCTGGTGGTAAGCCGCTGATTGTTCATTTCTTTTACTGATTATCTGCTGCAGTCGCGCCATGGTTTTCTGCGGGCGGGCCTTATCCACCTGTTCGTCCTCGTTGCGGATATCGTCTTCAACGATATCCAGGGCCAGAGCAAAAGGGTTCTGAAGGTTTTGCTCCGCAGGGTTTTGTCGGCTGAGCTGTTTGATGAATTGTCCGGTTTCGCGTTCCAGGGCTTGGGATTTTTCAAGCAGCCGTTTTTTTTGCGAACGCTCCTTGAACGGGGAATTGCAGTTTGGTCAAGTTTTTTCCCGGTAAAGTTTTTAAGGTTGAAGGGAAAATGGTTCAGGTGGTAAGTCTTCGAGTTGACCTGCCGATTGATTTGCAATAAAAGACCGCAGGTAAAAAGATTAAAAGTCCTGGTTGATGAAAGCCGGGCGAAGACTGATAAGGAGTTCCTTTTATGGAGTTTGTCGCCGGTGCGATTGCGGGAGTGGTTTTAGTCAGACCTGACATCCATTGTGATCAACGGGGTTTTTTTATGGAAACCTTCAATCAGGAAAAGTATCACGGCAAGGTTGAGCCCTGCCGTTTTGTGCAGGACAATATGTCTTCCTCCCTGCAAGGGACCGTCAGAGGTTTGCATTACCAGCTGAAAAAGCCGCAGGGTAAACTGGTTTTTGCCCTGCGAGGGGAAATCTTTGATGTCGCGGTTGATATTCGATATGGTTCTCCGACTTTCGGGCTTTGGGTCGGCTATCATCTTTCCGAAAACAACCGCTGGCAACTTTTTGTGCCGCCGGGACTAGCTCACGGTTTCATGGTTCTCAGTGACAAGGCCGAAGTCTATTACAAATGCACCAACGTTTACTCACCTGGCGACGAGTATGGGCTGCTCTGGAATGATCCTGACATCGGCATCGACTGGCCTTTGGCGGAGGTGATTATTTCCGAGAAGGACCGGCTTCAGCCGACCCTGGCCGGAATCGATCAACGCGTCTTGCCGCTCTGGTCGGAGTAGACCTGAGCGGCAAGACGTTTTCAGACGGTGGCGTAACCCGCGGTTTTCCAGGTGCTCATGCCGCCGATCACGCTGTAGACATTGCTGAAACCTCGTTGTTTGAGGATTGAGGCGGCAATATTGGAACGGTAGCCGGACATGCAGATCACGCTGATATGCTGTTCCGCTTGCTGTCTCAAGCCCTGGGAGATGAGCTCGGTCAAAGGAAGATGCTCGGCCTTTTCGATATGACCGGTTTGCCATTCTTCGTGGTTGCGGACATCTATGACCAGGTGATCAGGATATTTTTCGAGAACTTTATGCAGGGAATGAACGGTGATCTGAGGTAGAAAGCCGGTTTCTTCAGCCGCCATGATCCAGCTGTTGAGGCCGACCATGAAGCCTTTGATGTTGTCGTAGCCGACCCGCCGGAACATGGTCAGGGCCTCGTCGATGTGTTGTCGGTGGTCGGCAAGCAGCAGGAGCTCATTTTCGGGATTGATCACATTGCCGATCCAGGTGGCCGAATTTGGTGCCAGGCCGATATTCAGGCTGGTCGGAATATGAACTCCGCCAAAGGCGGTGGCTTCGCGAAGGTCGACAATTCGATGTTCGGGGTCGGCGTCGAGAAATCTTTTACAGGTCACGGGTTTGTATGCATTGACGGCAGGCAGATCCTGAATAAGTTTCGCTCCCTGCATGTTGGTGTTGATGATATGGGTGAAATTGATGGGGCGATGGGGCGTGTTGCTGCTGAGCAGCTTTCTGAACGCTTCGAAATCAAGTTTCAGAAAAGGATTGGTGCGGCGTTCGTAGCCCAGGGTTGATGATGGTTTGGCGCTGATTCCGGCTCCGCAAAGTGAACCCGCGCCATGAGCCGGATAGATTTCCACATAGTCGGGAAATTCGGCCAGTTTATGATAAAGACTATGGTAGGCGTTTCTGATCTGTTCTTCGAGATGTTCCCCGCCGGCCAGATCGGGACGCCCGATGCTGCCGACAAAGAGCAGGTCTCCGGTTAACAGCATTTCCACCAGGTTGCTGCGGGCCAGATCGGAAATCGCCAGAGAGATTGAGTTCGGGGTATGCCCCGGGGTTGCCATGATTCTGATATGGGCGTTACCGATTGTGATCTCATCCCCGTCGTACAGGGGCAGATGGCTGTAACCTACCGGCGATCCGGCTTCGATGTGAATCGGAGCTCCGGTTTGGTAACTCAGTTCCGCCGCCCCTGAAATGTGATCCGCGTGGATATGGGTTTCAATGATGCTGGTGATCCTCATCTTGTTGCTTTGCGCGGTTTTCAGGTAGTCATCTATGTCGCGTTTGGGATCGACCACCAGGGCCCGGCCATCCTGGGGACAGCCGATCATATACGACAGACAGCCGAGACCTTCGACCTTGAACTGTTGGAAAAACATATAATACCTCCAGAGGTTATTTAAACAATTTCAGACATTCAACTTCCTGGATGAATTGTGACACCTTGTATTTATCAGGTTTTGCGCTTTGAGTGCCGCCCGGCGATACCGCAAGTGCGTCACTGTCGGCGGGATGGGGAAGCTGCCATCCCGGATCGATTTTTACAGGATCGCCAATATATATACTATGTTGAAAATATTTTCCAGCTGGGTTTTTTACTGATGATCGTGAAGGTTGTTTTCGGTTTGAAAAAAGAGGGAAAATGAACTCCATGAGAGTCCTTGTTTGCGACCAGCGGGAGTGCCGTCAGGTATATGGGCCGTAAGGCGTCGTCTGGGTTGCTGGGCTCGCTGTTGCATCAGTATCTTACTGGTTAGGTTCTTGTTTTTTTTTAACATTTTTTTCAACCACAAAAACAAGAAAATGTTCTGATCAGAGTACTTATTTGCGGGCCGTGAAAAATCATTTAAGTTGCGGGATTATGCCCACATTAGGCACGGGCTGCAAGACCCCTTTGGGCTGCGGGCTCGTTCCCGCATCAGGAGGTTTGTATGGAATTGGTTCAAGGACATGAAGGGTGTTGTGCCTGTCGTAAAGGTTTTTGCCTTACTTCACTTCAGGAAACTGATGCCGGAGTTGAGGGTGAAATGGTTTTTTCCAGCCGGCACGAGGGTTGGCAGGGGATTCCCCACGGGGGACTGGCGATGATGGCCCTGCTGGATCTGGCTGATCATTGCCGGATTCTCAAACAGGGAGAAAACCTGACTTATCCTTTGATCACGGAGTGGCGTTTTGCCGACAGCGTTCAGATTGGCGACGAAATGCAACTGCGCGCCCGGATGGAGCGAGACGGTCGAATTGCTCTTTCCATGTTTCATCCGGGTCGTGATAAAATTTATTTATCGGCGGAGCTACGTCCTCTCGAGGAGCCTGGCCTGGTCGATTTCGCCTTGTTGTCTCCGGCGCGGATGATGAGTCCGGGCCTGCAAAAGCAGGCGCTGGGGATTTACGATAATTGTTTTGTTTGTGGTCATAAGCGCCGCAGCCCAGGTCTTGAACGGCGGTTTTTCCGGGTTGAGGATGACGCCGGTGAAGCCGTTATCGTTCGTTTCGGAGGGGCGCGTGACTTATCCCTGGCCTCTTTTTTCCAACAGTACCCCGGCGTTCTCCACCCCGGGGTACTGGCGGCGTTACTGGATGAAGTCTGTGGCTGGAGCGGGGTGCTGGCGGGTGATCTCTATGGTTATACCGTGCGCTTTCAACTGATTTTGAACCGTTTGCCGCAACTTGACGAAGAATTTTTCGGAATGACGTCGTTGCCAGCGGTTAAAGGTTCAGGCGCGCGAAAATTTTATTTTCCGCAAGGGGCGCTCTACCTTGGCGGTGCAGGGGGTGAGCTCGAGATCATTGCGGTTGCCCAGGGGCAATGGTTGGCCCGGGAAGAACTGCGCCGCCAGTTCGAAGCGAGCCATTTCAAAGAGGACTTGCGGGCGGTTTTCTTTTGAGCGGAAATTTCGGTTTATCGCGTCCCGCGATAAACCTTGCTGCTTGTTTGTCATCAGGCAGCTGTCAAAAAATCAAGTCGGCTGATTTTTGAGTATCCGGTTTGTTCGCCGCCGGCGTGCCAAATACCCAAAAATCATGCTGACCGTCATGTTCTTAAGTCCGCATGCGGTTGTTCCCGAGGTTTACGCGTCGGCTCGTTTGAAAACCCGGGCCGCCAGATCGATATCTTCGGGGTGGAAGACAAAGAGGGTTTTCCCGTCGGCCGCGGAGACCGAACCATAAACATAACTGATATTGATGCCGGCGTCGCCGATCTTTTTGGCGGTGGCGGCTAGCGTTCCGGGCTGATTATCAAGCTCGATCGCCATTACCGGGGTGATTTCATAAAAATAGTCGGCCTGGGTCAGCAGATCCAGGGTTTTGTCGGTGTCGCTGGTGAGCAGGCGAACCAGGGCAAACTGTTCCGAATCTTTCTGGATTATGCCGTAACTGGCGGCGGTGGCATGCCGTTTCAGGGCTTTGCCGCGGGCTTTAAAAAGCTCTTCGACATAACTGGTGGCATCCTGAATGGTGATCGCATCAATATTGATTTGGTTTTCCGAGAGGAGCAGGGTAAGCTTGGCGAGCTCCCCGGGAAGGTTTTTCAGAAAAAGGTTGATTTCGGTACGAACCATGATTTTCTCCTTGAACAGCTATCATGACTGAGGTTTTAATTTATAAAAACAAGTTATTATGTTTGGGCCCCGGATGTCAAGAATTTAGTCCGCCCGCTCTAAAAACAAAGGCCATCGTCTTTCAGTTGAAAAACGATGGCCTGACGAACGGGTTTCAGCGGGCCGCCGCCTGAATCTTTATTTTATCTCGATCTGAACCTTTTTCGGTTGACTCTCCTCTTTTTTGGGCAGGACTACCTTGAGCACCCCCTTGTTGTAGCTGGCGGCAATATTCTCCCGGTCGACCGAAGTGGGCAGTTCAAAGGTTCTCTGGAATGAACCGTAATAGCGTTCGACGCGGTGATAGCTTTCCTTCTTCTCTTCCTTTTCAAGCTTTCTTTCGCCCTTGATGGAAAGCATGTTGTCATTGAGGTCGATCTGGATATCCTTTTCATCAACTTCCGGCAGTTCGGCTTTGATGGTGATCGCCTGATCATCCTCGAAAATATCGACCAGCGGTTTCCAGCTGGTGGTGGTCAGGGATTTATCATCCTTGAAACCCATGGTGTCTTCGAAAAGACTATTGATGCGGTCCTGAATGGTGACAAGATCCTGGAAAGGAGCCCAGCCGCGCTGATAAGGTGTCCATTTTACAATAGCCATGATTTTTCTCCTTTAAAATCTTGAGGTTGGTCGCTCCACGGCCCTGATGGTTCTGGAGCGAGTTGCCTAGGTAAACAAAAGAATAATCACAGCGTTATTGTTTGTCAAGAGTTCCGGCTAAATTTTAAATTCCAGCGCGAGCAAGGAAAAATCATCCCCACAACCCTGGCCGCTGGTCCAGAAATTAATCTCTTCGGACAGTTTTTCCAGACTTTCGGGCAGGGAAATATTTCTTGATTCCTCAAGGGTTTCAATCAGTCGTCCAACCCCAAACTGGTCTCGCTGCTGGTTCAGGGCTTCGATGATGCCGTCCGAATAAAGATAAAGGCGATCTCCTTTTTGCAATTTTAAAGTCTGTTCATGGTAGATCTTGCCGGCTCCGACCAAAAAACCGATAGGCAGACTGCGGACCTGAAGCGGCCGTCCCGGTCCGGCAGCAGGGAGATGGATCATCGGAGGATGACCGGCCGAAACAAAAACCAGCTCTCCGCTTCTAACGTTGAGCTGGCCGTACTGAAGCGTAAAATATTGTTCGTTGGTGCTGTCCAGGGGGAAACGTTGATTGAGTCGCTCGGCCACCTCTTCGGGGCGGACCAGCCGGTAACCGGGAGCCCCGGCGGGCTTCTCTTTCAGCAGGTCCGACTGTTCCGGGTTGGGATTAATGATGCGTGACAGATTGACCGAAAGCAGGGCGGCCGCCACGCCGTGGCCGCTGACATCGAGCAGGTAGAGGCCGATATGATCTTCGTCCAGGCGAAAAAGGTTAAGGGTGTCACCGGCGAGCTCGTCACAGGGAACATATTTCCAGGCGAAGTCAAATTTTTCGCATTCCGGCATCTGGGTCGGGAGCAGGGACTGTTGAATCTTCGCCGCCGCCTGCAAATCGCGGCGCATGCGCTGATTGATCTTTTCCAACTGCAGATTCCGCTGGGCCAGATCCTTTTCAAGGTCGGTTATTCGGCAACCGACTTTGATGCGGGCCAGCAGCTCGTCCTTATCAAAAGGCTTGGCCATGAAATCATCGGCTCCGGAATCCATGCCCGCCAGAATATCCTCTTTTTCGCTGCGGGCCGTCAGCAGAATCGTGTAGACATAGCCGGGTCTTGCAATCGAACGGATTCGGCGAATCAATTCAAGCCCGTCCAGCCCCGGCATCATCCAGTCGCTGATAACCATGGGGAAATGCTCGCGCTGAAAGATTTCCCAGGCCTGAAGACCATCTGCGGCCGTGGTTACGGAAAAACCCCATTTGTTCAGGCGATTTTCCAGCAGCTTGCGGGAAACCTTTTCATCCTCGGCAATCAGAATTTTCATAGCGACTCAGTGGCATTATTGAAATCAGTGATATCATCAAAAAAAGTAACGCCCCATGGGGGTTAACGCAAACTCGTTGACACTGATATAGTCCTTTTCCAGGCGGTTGATAAATTTGATCACGCTGCCCCGGAAGGATTTTCGGGCTTCGTCCAGAAGCCGGTAACCTTCGTCGCGACAGCGCTTGCAGGCCTCAAGCGGAATTTCAATGCCCACGCAGGAGCCGTGGCGCCGGGTTTTGGAAATCAGGTGCCTGACCCCGGAGCAACGGGTGCAGACCATGAGCTGTTCAACCTGAAGATCACTGATGCCGTCAGTGTCGTAATAAATGTTTTTAGAACGGATGTCGTACTGGTTGACCTTGACCTGAAGCGGTGGCGGTTGAAGATAATTTTTCCAGGTCAAGGCGCAGATCTTTTCAATGTTTTCGCTGATCTGAGGGCTCTGGCATAAGCGGTCGAAATCATAGTCAGGCTCCCGGACCTGGCTGTAATCAAGGCCGGCCATGGCCAGCACGATCCCGAGGTTGACATAGGGCAGGGCTCCCTGAATCGAGTAGCCGCCCTCCAGAACGGCGATATCGGGGTTCAGGCGGTCGTTGAGCCGCGCGTAACCCTGGGCCGAAAAATTCATATTGGTGATGGGATCGGTATAATGGTTGTCCTGGCCGGCTGAGTTAATGATCAGCTCCGGTTTGAAATCATCCAGTACCGGTTTGATCAGGTTGTTGATAACGTAGAGAAAACCCTCGTCGGAGGTATTGGGCGGCAGCGGAATGTTAAGCGTGCGGCCGCGGGCCGTGGGGCCACCCAGCTCATCGCTGAAACCGGTTCCGGGAAAGATCGTGCGGCCGTCCTGATGCATTGAAATAAAGAGCACGTTCGGATCGTGCCAATAGATGTCCTGAGTGCCATCGCCATGATGACAGTCGGTATCGATGATGGCGATTCGGCGTACGCCGTAATGTTCCCGGATAAACTCCACCAGCACGGCCTCGTTGTTGATGTTGCAAAAGCCTCGATTGCCGTGGACGACCTTCATGGCGTGATGTCCGGGCGGGCGGACCAGGGCAAAAGCCCGGTCAACCTTTTTCTCCATCACCAGGCGCGCCGCCCGAATGGCACCGCCGGCGGCGACCAGATGGGATTCGGTGGTGACTTCGGCCGGTCCGGGAAAACAGAAATGGGTTCTTTCCAGATCGGCATAGGTCGCGATTTCAGGTTTGAATTCGGTTATTCCGGGAAGGTCGAAAATGCCCTCCTCGCGAAGCTGATCCTGAGTGTAGAGCAGGCGTTCCTCCCTTTCCGGATGGGTCGGGCTGATGGCCCAGTCATAGGCCGGAAAGAAAATAACCCCGAGCTGTCGCTTAATCGGCATGGTTTCTGACCTCCTTGAGCCAGGTGTTGTCCAGGCCCGGCCTGATCTGGCAGCTGACGCGAATTGATCTGCTGCTGCCGGCGGTATAGTCGTCGATCATGTTGAAGGTTTCGGCCTCGGTGACCGAAACCTCCTGCTCCTCGAGTTCCGGGTGACCATTTTGTTTGAGATAAAGGCTCAATCTGGCGACCCCGTCACGACGAGCCTCGGTCAGGGTGTAGCTGGAGCCGACGGCTTCCCTGAGGCCGAGATTGGGAATCAACATTTCCTTTTTGGAGGTGTCGGCAAAGAGATTGATCTCCATCGTGGGCCGGGTCAGGGCCGCGCCGATGGCGTTGGCAACCGCGTAGTTTTCCGGGACCCAGGTCGGCAGGGCGAAGGTCTCACCCAGAAGTGGCGCCAGAATGGCGGCCGGCCCTCCCATGATGTGCAGTTGTTTCGGTTGGATGGTTTTCCCGTGCAGAACTTCGGCCACGGTATAGACTGGTTTCTGATTGATTTCAGCCAGAAGCCGTTCGGTGGCCCGATAAATTTTGTCCAGGGCGAAGCGGATTGCCCGGGTTGCGACCTCTGCGCCGGAAATGGCCAGTGCTGCCGCCAGACGGTTGATGCCGGCGATTGATTTTTCCGGACGGCCGAGTCGGCACAAATTTTTAAAATTGCAGGCATCGATCAGGGTGGCTTGCGGTCCGTCAAAAGCCAGAGCCGGACCCCGTCGCCAAGGGCCGACGCTGATGGCGCCGTCGCTGGTCGTCGTGATGGCTGAATCGCCGCCGATGCCGATTGGCCTGCTCGTTATCGCCCGGACCAGGGTGGCCCGCCCGCCGAAGGTCACACCGTCTTTTTCAAGCAGCGGAGCGCCGTCGGCAAAGATGGCGATATCCGTGGTCGTGCCGCCGATATCTAGAATGATCGCATCCTCCGTAATCGGGTTCAGGGCGATAATGCCCATGACACTGGCGGCGGGTCCGGAGAGAATGGTCTGGACCGGGTTGCGCCGGGAATTGGCAAAGTCGATCGTGCCGCCATCGGCTTTGAGGATGTTAAGCGGGGCGTCCAGATTGAAATTGCTGAGGCCGGCGGCCATGGCATCGGCAAAGCTGTTGTAGCCGCGCCAGACCGCCGAGTTATAATAGGCGGTTGCCAGGCGACGGGGGAAATTGAGATTGCCGGAGATGCGGTGTCCGATGGTTGTGAAGTCCGACTGTCCGGCAAGCCGGCCGGCAAGTTCCAGTTCCATGTCGGGGTTGCGCGTGGAGAACTTGGCGGCCACCGCGTAAACCCGAAGATCTTGCTGCCGGCAGTCGGCCAGCGCGGCAGCGGTGGCGTTTTTATGCAGAGCCTCGCGCTGAGCTCCGCGGTGGTCGATCGAGCCGGGTAAAAGGTAAAAGTGGTCTCCGAGATCGCGGTTGAAAAAAGGTTCGGCTAGGCCCGGTCCGGAAACCGCAAGGACACCGACTCGCTCAAGTTTGTCTTCGACGATGGCATTGGTGGTCAGGGTGGTGCTGAGATTGATCCGGCGGATTGAGGAAGCCTGTACTGGTTGCAGAATCCGCTTTAAGACCCTGTGCAGCGAGGCTATCAGGTCGTTATGATCGGTTTTGATTTTGGCCGTGGCCACGACCCCCCCGCGGCCGATGATTACCGCGTCCGTATGGGTGCCGCCGACATCTATTCCCAGTAACATGATTTTACTCCGGCTGATGGGTGGATTGCTGACCTGGGGGCATAGCACAGATTAAAGGATGTCGTCCAGTTTTAATGTCGCGGTATTGCCGTGATTGTGGTATAAGAAAAAGACTTCATCCGGCCTGAAAGCGGGATTCTTGCAGGGGCTGACTGGTTGAAGTTTTCTGGGGCTGACGAAAGTTCGGAAAAGGGGGACGTGTTTGTCTGGCGGCGGCAAAAAAATAGTTCTCGGTTTCAGTGGTGGGGTCGACAGTATGGTGGCGGCCCTGCAGCTGCGGCTCCGGGGCTTCAGGGTGATCCCGGTAGCGCTTGATCTGGGTGGGGCCGATGCCCCCTGGTTGCTTGATCGGGCAGCGCGGGCCGCCGCGCTTCTCGGCCTTGAATTGATGATCGAGCCGGGGGCCGAGGTTTTTTCCCGGGAGGTGGTTCAGCCTCTTCTTGCCGCCTACAGCCAGGCGCGCACGCCAAACCCCTGTCTTTGTTGTAACGCCCGGGTCAAGTTTGTCCTGCTGGGCCGGGTGGCCGAGCGTCTGCGGGCCGACGGGCTGGCCACGGGTCACTATCTGCGGCGGCGGGCAACCCCGGATGAAACGGAAATCTCCTGGCATCAGGCCCGGGATCAGGGCAAGGATCAGAGTTATTTTCTTCAGGCGGTGCCGACTGCCTGGCTGCGGCGTTGCCTTTTTCCGCTTGGAGAGTTATTCAAAAGCGAGGTTCTGAGTTTGGCCCGGGAGGTCGGTTATGAGTTGAGCGGTTACCGGGAAAGCCAGGAACTCTGTTTTCTGCAAGGCGAGAAATATCAGGATTTTTTGTTGCGGCAAGGCCTGGTCGGGGTTCCCGGGGAAATTACGAGCCTCGAGGGTTCCTTTCTGGGCCGGCACCGGGGCCTGCAGAATTATACAATCGGGCAACGCCGGGGGTTGGGGGTGGCTTATTCTGAGCCGCTTTATGTCTGCGCGCTTGATGGGACGCGGAATCGTCTGCTGGTGGGAACCCGGGAACAGGTCCTGCGCCAAAGTTTTCAGGTGACCTCGGTTAACTGGCTGGTTCCGTCTCCGGCCGCGCCCCTGAAGCTGGAATGTCAGATCCGTTACCGGCATCGTCCGGCCCCCGCCACCCTGACTCCGCTCTCGGAGGACCGGGTGCGGATTGATTTCGTGACGCCGCAGTTTGCCGTGACCCCGGGTCAGGGCGCCGCTTTTTACCTGGGGGATCGGCTTCTCGGAGGCGGTACGATCGAATGAACAGCGGTTTTCCAGGTTGTGACCGGAGATGATTTGGGGATGAGCGCAATGCCGCAGTCGGAAAAGCCCCGGGTTCTGATTAAAACCCTGGGCTGTAAAGTGAATCATTATGAAAGTCTGGCCCTGGCCGAGGAGTTTCGGCGTCAGGGTTGGCAGGTGGAAGAACAAGGTCCTTTTGCTGCCGTGGTCGTCAACGGCTGTGCGGTTACGGCCGAGGCCGGACGTCAGAGTCTGCAATGCTTGCGCCGGGTCCGGAAACTGTATCCGGAGGCCTGTCTGGTTTTGACCGGTTGCGCCGCCATGGCGGAAAGCGAAAAGGCCTTGCAGGTGGAAAATCTGGGGGCGCTGGTCGGCAATCCGGGCAAGGTCAGCCTGGTTTCCTGGCTGACCACCCCTCGGGTTTCTTCCGGTGTCCCGGCGGTTTTCGGCCTGAGCGGGGAACTTGGTATCGAGAGTTTGAGAAATCTTGAGGTTACGGGTCGGACCCGGGCCGAGGTCAAGATTCAGGATGGCTGCAACGCCTTTTGCCGCTATTGCATCATTCCTTATCTGCGTGGACGTTGTCGCAGTCTGCCGCCGGCGGCCGTGCTGGCCGAATGCCGCCGGTTGGCCGAGGCCGGGTTTCAGGAAATCGTGCTGACCGGTATTCACATCGGCCGCTATGGCGACGATCTTGCGGAACCGATTACCCTGACTTCGCTGCTTGATTTTCTGGTGCAGGCCTTGCCGGAACCGCGTCTGCGTCTGGGTTCCCTGCAGCCGCATGAAATCACTCCGCGTCTTATAGAACTGCTTCTCGATCCGCAGACGCCGCTCTGCGAACACCTGCATCTTTCCCTGCAAGCGGTAAGTGACCGGGTTCTGGGAGCCATGGGCCGACCTTATCGGCTGACGGCGATCACGGAGCTTTTCTCCCGGCTGCAGGTGGGGGGGGCTCGTCTGGCGATCGGCACGGACCTGATCGTCGGTTTTCCGGCCGAGACGGCGGCGGCCTTTCAGGAAACCCTCGCTTTTATCGAAAACTCAGACCTTGCCTACCTGCATGTATTTCCTTACTCGGCGCGACCGGAGACGGTGGCTGGGGCTTGGCCGGACCGGGTTCCGGCGGCTGAGAAAAAGGCCCGGGCGGCGGTGCTCGGCGCGCTGGGCCGGGCAAAGCGGAATCATTTCGCCGAGACCAATCTGGGCTGCGAACTCGAGGTTCTGCTTGAAAGTCGGATCGAACATGCGGCTTATGGTCCGGCCTGGTTCGGCCACAGTCGTAATTATCTGCCGGTGCTGGTTCGGGAAAGCGCTCAGACAGCGGGTTATCAGGAGTCTCGTCGGGTCAAGGTGACGGCAAATTTCTGGGATGGCCATTATCTGTCGGTTTGAGGACCGCCTTCGCCCAGGTTACCCGGTCGGTCTTTTCTTGGTGGGTGAAAACTACTGCGGGGCTTGCTCCCGCAGTAGCCTGTTTTATCTTTAAATCGAAGTTTCTTGCTGAAAAAATGGGTTTTGTCGATGGAAAATCTGAGTCATCTCAATCTTACGGTCATGTTCCTGGCGCTCGGAATCTTGCTGGGTATGGCCAGAATTTTGGGAGAACTGGCCCAGCGGCTGCATCAGCCCGCGATTCTTGGCGAACTGCTGGCCGGGGTTTTGCTCGGGCCGACGGTGTTGGGAAATCTCGCCCCCGAATGCATGGGCTATCTCTTTCCGGGAAGCGGCCCAAACGCGATTGCCCTGGAGGCCATCACCTCTCTGGCGATCGCCCTTTTCCTGCTGGTCGCGGGCCTGGAAGTTGACCTGTCCACGATCTGGAGACAGGGGCGCCTGGGGATTTCCATCGGCATCGGCAGTATTGTGGTTCCCTTCAGCGTCGGTTTTGCCGGAGCCTGGTTTTTCCCTCAAATTATGGGCGGCTATCCGGCTTCAGAACTGCTGACTTTCGCTCTGTTCTTCGCCACGGCTCTGTCGATCTCGGCCCTGCCGGTGATAGCCAAGACCCTGATGGATATGGGCTTGTACCGCAGTGACCTGGGGATGGTCGTGGTCAGCGCCGCCGTTTTCAACGATATTTTCGGCTGGATTGTTTTTGCCGTGATTCTGGGCATGATGGATTCGGTCGGCGGACACGGCCATCATATCGGGATCACCATTTCGTTGACCCTGCTTTTCGCCGCAGCCATGCTGACCCTCGGGCGTCGTCTGGTGCACTGGCTTCTGCCTTTTCTGCAAGCCTACACGCAATGGCCGGGTGGGGTTTTAAGCTTTGCCCTGACCCTGGCTCTGCTCGGCGCCGCCTTTACCGAAGGGATCGGCATTCACGCGATTTTCGGAGCCTTTCTCGTCGGGGTCGCAATCGGCGATTCCTCTCATCTGCGCGAGCGCACCCGGGTTACGATCGACTATTTCGTGTCCTTTATCTTCGCGCCCTTGTTTTTTGCCAGTATCGGCCTGAAGGTTAATTTCCTGGCCCATTTTGATCCGCGGCTGGTGCTGACCATTCTCGTCATCGCTTGCGCCTGCAAACTCGGCGGCGGCTATGCCGGCGCCCGCCGGGGCGGTATGATGGTCCGGGAATCATGGGCTGTGGCCTTCGCCATGAATTCACAGGGCGCCATGGGGATTATTCTGGGGTTGCTGGCTTTGCGGGCGGGACTGATCGATGATCGCCTGTTCGTGGCCCTGGTGGTCATGGCCATGCTCACTTCGATGATCAGCGGTACCGGCATGCGCCTGATTCTGTGTCCGAAAACCAGTCGGCGATTGCAGAACGTCCTGGCGGCGAAAAATTTCATCCGCGAACTTAAAGGCGATTTCAGGTGCCAGACGATTACGGAACTGGCGACCCTGGCGGCGGAGAATCTCGGCCGTGATGCCGAGGCCATGACCGCTGCAGTCTGGGAACGCGAACAAACCCTGAGCACCGGAATCGGCAATGGCGTGGCCTTGCCTCATGCTCGCATCGCAGGCTTGCGGGAGCCCCTGGTCGTGGCTGGGATTTCCGATTCAGGTATCGATTTCGACGCTCCCGACGGCAACCCAGCCCATATCATTTTCCTGCTGCTCACTCCGGATGACGACCCGGTGGTCCATCTTGAACTGAGCGCGGATATCGCCCGGCTGGCCCGGCGGGAAAACCTGGCCGAACAGCTTCTGCGGACGAAGACTTATACCGATTTTCTGGCCCTGATCAAAAATTTTTCGACTGCCGTCGACTGACGGCTTTGGCGAAGCTCAGTTAACCGCGCTGGAGGCGTCCGCGCGAACAGCCCTTGGGGACATCTGCTTGTCGAAATTGCTGTTTCCTAGTGGTTAACCCTTCACACCGGAAACTCGCGCAGCATTTCATGAATGCCTTTGTGCATCTCGTACCAGAACTCATAGGCGGCGGCGTGTTTATCCCGGTTGAAAAAGTCCAGCCAGTATTCGAGCTCCGGATGCCTGACGTAGTTGTCTTCCTGTTTGTTTTTCAGAAAGGTGAAGATGATGTCGAGATTGCGTTCCGATTCCCAGAAGACCGAGGCGTTACGGCTGGTGATCCGGCTTGCAGTCAGGCTCAGAGAACGAAGAAAAGCGTCTTTTTGGGAGAAAAGTTTTTCCATGATTTCTGGAATCATGGTTTCCGCCCAAGCTCGGTGAAAACGGCAGATCCCGAGATTGTCGAGCATCAGCTCCTTGATCATACGCCGGGCATTTTCCCGCCCGAGTCCGCGCGGGGGAAGAAAATCGCGGCCGTAGCACATATAGTATTTGCCCGTGATCGCCATCGGAGCCAGCACGCCTGGGGTCCAGTATTGGTTGGGTACCATCCAGCCCTGGCGGGCGAAGGCATTACAGACAAAACGATCCCGTATTGCCGTGCCTTTTACTCGGGCGAGATTACGGACAAATTTTCTGACCCCGAAACTCAAGTTGATTTTTCCGTCGCGGCGGGTCATCTGCTCCAGCAGGGCCAGGCCCAGTTCGGCGTTGTGGCGGGAATCTTCAACCACCGCGAAATCAGTCGGATTCCAGCGCGGTAAGCGGTTCACTCCGAGTTCCGCCGGGCTCAGTAGTCCCTCGTCGAGGCAGTCCATGAGGAAGGCGAGGGTGCCGCCGGCGGAGATGGCATCGAAACCGAGCTGGTCGACCCGGTGGTTTAGCTGTTCGGCGGCGCGCTGATCGAAGATGCCGCACAGAGGACCCATGGCCTGGTAGGGTTCGTAGTCTTTTTTGTAGGGGCCATTTAATTTTTTACAGATCGCCGCGCAGGGTTCACCACAAGTGCTCTGCTGTTTGCCCTGAATGGTTTCTTCATTAAACTGTTTGAGATAATGATTGAGAATCAAGCGTTCGTGCAGCTCTCGACGCGTTTTCTGGCTCCAGTAAATGCTGCGGTAGTTAAAGGCCAGAAGTTCGTCATCCATGGCGGCGTAGTTAATGCCGAAGGTTCCCCCGGTCTTGAATTTCGGATCGTAACGGTATTTGGTGGTGACCTCTAAGTCTTTGGCCGCCATGCGTTGATTGAATTTTTCCTGAAACCATTCATCGGCCACGGAACGGTCGCGAAAATCCTCATCGATATGGGTGCCGCCGTAGATGATCCCGATGAGGCCGTGCTCCTGCAGCAGTTTACTGCCAAAACCGCCCCGGCCGGCCCAGGTATCGGCAGAGCTTACCCGGCCTTTTTTCAAAGGTGCGGAAGCGATGGCTCCGAAGTCGCTACAGTGAGCTGCGGGACCGACGGCCAGCACGCGCGGGTCGTTGGTGTATCTTGAAGAAAACAGCTCAACGGCCCGATCCATCACGGCATAGACCCCTTGGCGGCCGCTTTCCCAGATTCGTTCGGGCATGACCTCGACCAGTTCGACTTCGATCTCCTCGCCGTGATTGCGGTTCAGGTATAATAGTGAGGGTCGCGCCGCTTTGCAGATAAGGCTGAGCAGGTTGATGCCCAGATTGTCGAAAACCATGGCCGCCCCCCATGGACGAGATATAGAAACCATGCCAACAAGGGGAAATGCCGGCAAAGATCAACCGGTTGGTGCCGGGAAAAACCGAACCTGCCAGCAGTCCGGCGCCGATGGTCAGGGCATTATGCTTGAAAGCCAGATGAATTCCGAGATCCACCGGTCCGAAAAAATCGCCGACCGCAAAACGTTGCCAACGGTAAAAGCCGCTGGCCGCATCGAGAATCAGAACTTTGAGCGTGGCTTTGCTGGCTGGCATTAAAATGTCTCTCGTTTAGGTTAAAACTCCATCATCACGCCGTTTTTCGTCGAGCCTTTGTGCTCCCGAAAGCCCGGACGCCGGATAAATCAAGGGCGCTCTGGCGGGGCCAAGCCTCATTCTTCCTCTGCCACTTTATTAGTTTTGGCCCCGATCTTCAGAAAAATTTTCTGTAGGATCTGTTTGTCGAAAAGATCCCATTTGCGCTCACGATAGTCGGAACCTTCGCCACCGGAAAGAAAGCCGATGGGAATGTGAAAACCTCCGGCCGACATTTTCCCGCCGCCGAAATACTGCCCCCTGGCATCCTTGCCGAAGGCCTCTTTGATGAACTGGTCGGGATCGACGGTGATGCGCTTGGTGCGCATCGATCCGACTACCGCTTCTTCCCAGTTTTCCCCGCTGACGATGCCGTAGACAATGGCCGTGTGAACATTTTCTTCGGTGAGCAGAAAATCGGCCGCCTGGGGAATGGCGTCACGGTCATCGGCCCGCAGGTAACCGACCCCGGACAGGGAAAAACTCTCGACGACCTTACGGCTGCCGAGGGCCTTATGAATAACCTTCATGGTTTGTTTGGAGCGGGATTGATTCATGATCTGCGCGAGCATATCCGCATCCCGGAAACGCGAGAGAAATTCGGCGGCCTGAAAATCTTCTTCGCCGGCATGAACAAAACCGTTGGTATCGGTGATGATGCCGTGGGTCAGTGCGGTAGCCATCATGATATGGCTCTTGTCGGTGGTTTTCATTTCTATAATACCATTTTTTAGGTATTGGGCGTAAATTGAAGCGGTAGCTCCCATTTTCGGGCGGATATCCCTGAACACCGGTTCTACGCCATCCTGGGGCTCATGGTGATCAATGACCATCAGGGCCGGAATCTTGTTTTCCTTCAGGGCCATGGGCAGGGGGCCGGCGGTGGTGCCCTGGTTGTCGAGAAACACCGCGCCATTGAATGGACTCAGATCCAGGGAATTGTCATATTGAACCAGTTCGATCCCCAGCAGCTTGACCAGGGCGATATTCTGCTGATGACTGACGCGCCCGCAATACAGCAGGATGGTCTGAATATCAAAGGCGCGGCAAATGGTCTGGTGGGCAAAGCCGGAAGCGATGGCGTCCGGGTCCGGAAACTCCTGCAGAACGATGACGTGTTTTTCTCCGCGATGAGATTCGAGCTCGGCGGCCAGATCCGGCGGCTTGATCGTCGCCAGCGGGGGTTGTTTCAGTGGTCTTTCGGTTTCTTGATCCTGATGTTCGTCCATGCGACCTCTAAGATAGCCATACAGTTATAAATTAGTTGGCGCTGAAAACCCGGGGAGAAGGGTTATTGGAAATAGGCTTCCAGCACATATTGAGAGACCATGCGATGCGTGTTGAAAAACGAGCCGTTCAGGGCGATGTTATAAGCCATCATGGCCATCCACTGGGGGCGGTTTTGATAAAAACAGGGAATGATCTGCTGCTCGAGTTTATTATACAGATCCTCGGCGTCGACCAGATCAACGGTCCTGGTTGCCATTTGTTCCTGAATATGACGGGGGCCGATCGACCATCCGGTCACCTTGTCCCGCAGCAAGGTCAGATAATCGGCCGGCCGCCAGTTTACCGGAATCTCGATCTGATTGCCCTCCGGATCGGTTTCCTGATGGAAATAGCCTTTGGTGTAGAGCAGGGTGACGCCCACGGCCGGCACCGTCAGATCGGCGAATGACTTGAGGGTGTCGCCGGCCAGAATGCCGAGGCCGCCCGAGTAGGTCGGAATTTCCGGCCGCAAGCCCACCTCCATGGAAAAATAGGCGACTTTGCGTTCCTGAGGCTTGAATTTCACGTAAGGGTTCATGGGGTCACGCTACCTGATTGTTGCGATAAATGTCTTGGCGGCTGAAGTTTCAAGTTCTATCAGTCTAGCCGCAGACGGCAAAAAAGTCATCATTTTTATTTTGTAACGATTACGCGCCGCTGATTTCAGCTTGGTATGAGACGTGAAAACCGGGAATCGCTCCGGCTACGTCGCGGCGGGTCTTTTGCCGCAGCCCGGCCCGGAAATGCGGCTCCGGCCGCCGGTTTGCGGTATGACCTGAATCTGGGCGCCGATCCGCTCCTTCAGGGCCGGGACGTGTGAAATAACGCCGATCAGCTTGCCGTCCTGCTGCAGGCCCGCTAGGGTTTCCAACGCGGTGTCGAGGGCTTCCTCGTCCAGGGTACCGAAGCCTTCATCCAGGAAGAGCGAATCCACCCGGACGTTCTTGCTGGCCATCTGGGACAAACCCAGTGCCAGGGACAGGCTGACGATAAAGCTCTCGCCGCCGGAAAGATTCTTCGTGGAGCGAATCTCTCCCGCCTGGTAGTTGTCGACCACGTTTAGTTCCAGCGGCAAAGTCTCATCACGGAGCAGCAGGTAGCGGTCGCTCATCTTGCGCAGTTGCCGATTGGCGTGACCGATCATGATTTCGAAGGTCAGCCCCTGGATAAAATTGCGGTATTTCCTGCCGTCGGCGGAGCCGATCAATTCGTGCAGGTTTTCCCACCTGCGGCACTCTTTTTTCTGGGCCTCGATAGCTGCCTGCTTTTCCTTGATCCGCTCCTTTGCAGCGGCATTTTCACTCAGCTTGTGTTTGAGACCGGCAATGATGTCCCGCAGCTCTTTCAGGGCTTCCTCGTGTTCCTTGAGTTGGGGCTCAAGCTCTTCCCGCGACTTGTCGGTGATCTTGCGGGCCATTTCCGTGGCCAGGCGCGTTTCCCGATCCTTCTGCCTGGCTTTTAGATCTGTTTGACGCTCATCCAGTTTTTTGGCCATGGCCGCCAGCTCAGTCTTTTGTTCAGAGGGCAGGATGGCCGCCAAAAACTGTTCTTCATTTGCAAAGCCCACGGGTGCAAGCCTGGCGGAAAATTCAGTTTCCAACCGCATTAGTCCAGGCTCCCGCCCCGCGATGCGTTTTTTCAGAGATTCGACCTGGGCCTTCGCGGTATTCCATTTTTGCTGAAGCCCATTATGTCGTTCTCGGGCCTGCTTTTCGGCGGCTTCGGTGCTTGATACCGCCTGGTTCAAACGGCGCTCCTCAGCGTCGGGATGCTTGTCGCCGTACAGGGCTTTACGCTCATCCCTTGCGGTGGCGAGCTCCATTTTCAGGGTCTTAAGGCGTTCCTGCTTTTCGGTCAGGGCGGTGTTTTGGGTTTCGATCACCGCGGAAAGCCGCTTCACCTCGCTGTCGATAGCGGCAATCTGTTTCTCAATGTCCGCCTTCTTCTTGACCTGGGTCTGCCACGCTTTCTGCCGCGACTTAAGGGTTTCGAGCAGTGATGCAATATTCGTCTCGGGAATTTCCGTAATGCCAAGCGGCAGAAGTCTGGCGGCAACGGCCTGCCGGCGTGCGGTAAAATCAGCCCGCAGTTTCACCACGCCGTCCTTTACCTCGGCCAGAGCTTTCTCGGCCGCCTTCCTGTCATTCGCCACGGCTGCCTCCAGCTTTTCAGCCTCCGTCAGGTTTTTTCGGGCCAGGCTTTCAGCTTCTTCTAGTTTCCTGATGGCGGCTTCCTGCTCCTCGGCTTTACTGATCAGCCTAGTCAGGGCGTCGATCTTCCTTTCGGTTTCATCGAGAACAGGGACATTCCCTTGCGCAAACGGGTGCTCGGTTGCGCCGCAGAGTGGACAGGGCTTGCCGTCTTCCAGCTTTGCCCGGTGCTCTTCAAGCTCCGCGATTCTCGCAAGGTATGCCATCTCCCGCAGCCGGGTTTCCTTCTCGCTGCGGTATTCCCGTAAACAGCGGTCTCCCAGCAGCAGGCTTAAAGCCTCCTTGTCCTGCTGAAGCTGTTTCGAGGTCTTCTCCAGCTCCTGCTTCCGCAGGCCGGATTGTTTCTGACGCTTATCGAGTGATTTTGTCGCCTGATCCAGAGCCGTCGTGGCCGTTTCCTGAGCAGTCTCTTTTTGCCCGATTTCTTTTTGTGCAGAGAGCAGGCCGCCGAGCTGCTCTTCCACCCCCGCCAGACCGCCGATCAGCCATTCGTCGCGGGCCTGCTCCTTGAGGTAGCCGTCCACAAGCTCCAGCGCCGCATGGGTCTTGGAGCTTTTGTCCTGCACCTTGAACCGGGCATTTTGGTCGGCATCAATCTTGGCCGCATCCTTTTTACAGACCTCATCAGCTTCCGAAAGCACTTTTTTCTGAGCGGCCAGTTTCTGATCCAGGGAGCGCACCTTCTGCAAGGTCGGCGCGGCCGCTTGCAGCTCTGCTTTGGCCCGAGCGGTTTGTTGCTCTGCCGCTTGCAGGGCCTCGGCCTGTGCCTTGGCGGAGGATTCCAAACCAGGAAGAGTATCGATCTCGGCTTTCAAGGCGGCTCTGTCATCCGCCTGCTGTTTGCGGGTGGCGGCGAGGGTCGCGTAGGCGCCGGAAAGTTCGGCGGCACTTAAAGCCCGGCCCAGCTTTTCACGATCCGGTTTGAACGCCTCGATATCGCTTTGCAACCTATTTGCTTCATCGGCCAGGTTGACGAGTTCCTGCTTCAGCCCATCGATGGTGGTGAGCCAGGCCATGGCCTTTCCGGTATCGGCGGCTTTGGCGGCAAGATCCGTCTCTTCCTTCTGTTTTGCCGCAAGGGCCTGCCGGGTTTCTTGCTCCTGTTCCGGCTCAAGAATCACGATGCCGGCCGTTTCCGCCTGAAGCAGGTTCAGCTTTTCCCTCTCTTCCCGCCGGCGCTCATGGACACGGATGGATATTCGGCTGTAGATCTCGGTGCCCGTGATCTGTTCCAGGATCGGAGCCCGCTCATCCGGGACCGCCTGCAGGAACGCGGCGAAACCGCCCTGGGCCAGCAACATGGAGCGAGTAAAGCGGTCAAAGTCCATGCCGGTCGCCGACTCGATCTGGTCGGCGACCCCTTTGATCTTGGATTCGAAGATCTCGCCGGAATCGGCATCGGCGATTTCGTGTTTCGGGGCCTGGAGTTCGCCCTCCGGCTTCTTGCGGGCCCGGTGTTGGCTCCAGTGACAGCGGTAACGCCCAGACTGGGTTGCGAAGGTCACCTCGGCAAAGCATTCGCCGGTCTGGCGGGACATGATTTCGTTGCCGCTCTTGGTGACCTTGTTCAGGCGCGGCGTGCGCCCGTAAAGGGCGAGGCAAATGGCATCGAGGATGGTGGTTTTTCCCGCGCCGGTGGGACCGGTGATGGCGAAGATGCCGTCGGAGGTAAAAGCCGGGTGCGTCAGGTCGATCTCCCAACTGCCTTCCAGAGAGTTCAGATTTCTGAAACGTATCTGTAATATTTTCAAGGGGCAGCCTTTCTATTCCGCCTGCACGTCGTCTTCAAAGAGAGACGAGACCGTTTCCTGGTAGGCCAGCAGCAGTTCCGGCCGCTGCTCTTCCGGCACCTCATGAACGGCGAGGCAGCGTTCGAAGACGTCGTTGACGTTCAGATCGTCGAGGGTTTCCTCGGCATGGATTGGGCTTAGGCAGCGGTCGATGATGCGGTTGTTCTTGATCCGCAGGATTTCCATTCGGGCGCCGGAAATCGCGGCTTCCAGGCGCTCACGCAGGTCGCCGATGACCGCAATGCCGTCGTAAATGACTTCGAGCCAGGCCCCTGAACGGTTGGGGTCGTCCGCTGCCGACAATTCGAGGATGCGGCCCCGGATGTTGTCCCAGTCTCCCTTGACGCGTTCGAGCTTCTGAAACACCGGGACAGGGATAAGTTCGATTTTTGCTGAAGGATTTTTGCTCGCGCCGGGGACCGCGCCGGTTTCGTTAATTTGTCGATCATCGATCGCCAAGCCAAAAGCAACCATCACCACACTTTTCCGCTGTTTTGCCTCGCCGAATCCCATGGGCAGCGGAGAACCGCTGTACCGTATGGTTTCGGAGCCGTTCACCTTTTGCGGGACGTGAAGGTGCCCCAGCGCCAGGTAATCAAAACTCGCAGGGAAAATCCCGGCCGTCACGTGAGCCAGGGAGCCGACATAGAGTTCGCGCACGCCGTCGCCGTCGACGGTTTGTCCGCCGGCGGTGAACAGATGTCCCATGGCGACGATGGGAATTTCAGCCCCAAGTTCCTTATGCTTCTGTTCGGCCAGGGCGGCGACGGCGGTGTAATGAGTGCGGATGCCGTCAATCAGTTTGTGCTCCTTGTCCTCAACGCTCTCACCGGCTTCCGCCACGCGGAGATCCCGGTCGCGGAGATAGGGCACGGCGCAGACAATCAATTCCGGCGCGTCCTGCTTATTGCGGAGCACCAGCACTTCGTCTTCCGGGTCTTCGGACGCACTTCCAACCACGTGGACATCAAGGACCTTAAGCAGTTCCCTGGGGGCATTGAGAAAGGACGGTGAATCGTGGTTGCCCGCGACGACGACGATATGCCGACAGGATGAGGCGGCCACCCGACACAGGAAACGGTAATAGAGCTCCTGGGCGCGATGGCTCGGCGCGCTGGTGTCAAAGACATCACCCGCCACCAGCAGCGCATCGATTGCATTTTCCTGAATCGTTTCCGCCAGCCAGGTCAGAAAGGCCTCGAATTCCTCGTAGCGTTTTCTGCCGTAAAGGGTGCGGCCGATGTGCCAGTCGGAGGTGTGAAGGATTTTCATAAGTGTTAGTCTCGTTTTCGCGCGGCCGCGCGTCTTTGAGCTTTAAAAGGTGTTGCAAAGATTGGATAAAATATCAATAATAACATTTACTTAATGCAGGAAAACCTCTATAATGGGCATCAATAATCACCACAAAACATCAGCCCAAAATAGAGGTTTTCCATGTTC
>DSCM01000059.1 GCA_011049115.1 Pseudomonadota bacterium | reverse complement strand
CGATGCCGATCAGGGACTGGAGGGCGGCCCTGAACCAATTCTCAATCATATTTGAAGGCCGGTTACCGGTTTACTGACAACTCAAACCCGGACCGTTTACACAAAATGCTTTACATGCCCGCGATTCCTATCAGCTAATTGCAAATTCTGCAAATTCTGTGCGAATTATTGTCCGGGTTGGTCTGTGTGCGTCTGTGGTTGATTAAGAATTTGATTTCGATAATACTTATAACAGGAAAAACCCCACGCGTAAATCCCTTTCCCGGTTCTCCAAAACAAAAAACCCTGCCATTGCAGGCAGGGTTTTCTTAAACAGTATGTAGTTCTTCTAAAATTCTAAGCTTTACGTTTACGCCGGGCAATCAGCAAGGAGCCAAGACCGGAACCAAGTAACCAAACAGCACCGGGAATGGGAACCGGCGCAGCCTTAACCCCAACCACGCAAACAGAAATCCCTGTTTTACAGTCATTTTTATCAAATGACCCATCCCAAGATGCAAAATCCCCACAATTATTCCCACCCCAGTAATCAAAATTATCAGCAAAAAATACCAAGTAAGCATAATCGCCGGGCGCATCTCCTGAACCACCGGAAAACGCTCCACTACCGTCATCAAATAGGGTAACCAAGGTACCTAATGTAAACTGAGTCGGGGTACCACTTGATTGAAAAGGTGTCAAGCCAAGATAAACTTGACCATTGACTGATCTGTTAGCGGGATCCCCATCGGAAAAATTAACAAAAGAACCCATTGCATCAGTTTCACCATATTCAAAGGTAGCATGGTCATCACTTTCACCAAAATAAAAATCCATATCAATGGTTGAACCGCTAACCACCGGACCGGCGCTGTTATCCCAAGCAGATGTACTATAACTCCAAGCCCCAGCCCATGAAGCACAACCAATTAGCATTGCGACCACAACCAACACTCTGATCAAAATTCTCTTGTTCATCTTTTCCTCCCAATTTATCATACCGGCACCTGAAACATGGCACCAAAATTTTATCCTTTACCCCTCAAAGCGGCTATTGGATTTTTACATTGTGTTCCAATATTAGCCGATTTTTTTATTGATGTAAATAGCACTAAAGTATGAAAAAAAGACAACGAGAACTTCTAAAGTATGAAAAAAGTATTAAATTTATCTAGTATAGCTATAGACAGATATATCAATATCTTACATTGCTCACGATCCCATTAGTGTTAAACTCGACCACCACGGTGCGAAAGCGGTTACGCCAATACTTCCACTGGTTATCATCAAGCGATGGGGTCTCATGGGCGGCGGGATAACCCAAAGCCGCCATTACCCCTTTTTTGGTCATCCCGTTGTAAGCCTTACCGGCCTTGACCCCCTTCAGGTCAACCTCCGAAAGACCTTTCAGAGAAACCGGTTTTGCCGACAAAATCAGTTCCATATACTCCTCAACACTGATCCCCAGACGTCTCTCGTGAACCTCAAAACCCCGTGTCGACCATCAGGCAGATCATAGTAAAAGCCGTAATTTTTCCCAAAACGCTTCCAGGGCTTAGAAAGTAGAGTAAATGGAAACATTCGTCAATCGAAAAAATCAACTTGCTTTTCACAACTAACTTAATTATATTTAACACTATTGAAATTTGCGACCGTTGCCCTCCCGCCTGACGCCGGCAGCCAATCGAAAAAACTTAAAAAACATAAAAAAGATTTGTACGCAGATCAGGTTGGAGTTCTCATAATGGACAAAAAATGCGACACTGCTTCCCCTAAAACCGATAAGTTTTTCTGCCGCATCATCCGCCAACTTTTTAACCTCGATGAACTTGTCCATATCTTTGTCGCTCTAACCCTGGTCATCATTGCTCTCTGCATGCTCGGCCATGCGGCAACCTACTTTGCAAGATTCAATGATGTTCACTCTCTTCTCAAAGCGGTCAATATGGTTCTGCTGGTTCTGATTGTCATGGAGCTCTTATGGCCGGTCCTCTCCTTTCTGAAAAAAGACCCTTTCACACTCAACCCATTTATCTACGTCTGCATCATCTCCAGCATTCGCCGTATCCTGATTGTCGAGGCCGAGATGTCACTTGGTCACTACGATCACAAAGCCTATGCTCTGGAGATCGGCATCAGTGTCGGCACCATCTTTGTCATGACCATCGTCCACTATATCTACAACAAGGGTCATATTCTCGAAAAACGCTGTTCCCTGCCCAAAAAAGACGATGAGCAACAGCAGGATTCGTAAAAAAAAATTTACTCAGCCAAACAGACTACAGGGTGTCTTGAAAAATTAGGATTTTTGTTCAAGAACAAGGCAGCCGAAGATTTTAACCGCAGGAATACATTTAGTATTTTGAGGATTAAAATATGAGCCTAACGCAGTAATTGGGCAAAAAGACAATTTTTCAAGGTGCCCTACAGAATTTCCCTTAAAGCTTTTAAAAAGCGCTCAACATTGACCGGCCGGGCCGTATGGCCCATCAGACCGATACGCCAGATTTTGCCGGCCAGCGGCCCGAGACCGGCGCCGATTTCAATTTTATAATCATTGAGCAGACGGCGGCGCAAACCAGCTTCATCAACCCCTTGCGGCACCTTGACGGCGTTGAGCATCGGCAGACGACAGGATTTATCGACCAGCATCTCAAGCCCCAGATCCCCGAGACCGGCAACCAGCTGCGCATGACACTCCCTCTGCTGAATAATAATTGGTTAGGGCGAGGTACGTCCGGTTTCTCGGTAATTTTGCGTAAGATCATGCCGGTTTCACGCCGGTAAGTTTTTTTGTGTTGCAAATACGATATAAATATGGCAGT
>DSCM01000058.1 GCA_011049115.1 Pseudomonadota bacterium | reverse complement strand
TCATCCCGCCTGCCTCGTTACAATAACGCGGGAATTCAGGAGGCCAAGCGGCTGCCCTGACTGCCTCCAGGCCGCCCGTGAGCTTCTGAAGATTTGCCTTGCAAGCAACCGGAAGAACTATTAGCATTGTTACCGACAAGGCTATTTGAAATTCTGTTTTATTAAAAAGGCACCAGCAAGGAGGGCGCATGGATTATGAAACCGTTCGTTATTCGGTCAGCAACCGGGTTGGCATCATCAGTTTAAACCGACCCGAAAGAATGAACGCCGTGATCGAGCAGCTCTACCTGGATATGCAAGCCGTTTTACAGACCGCCGAAACCGACTCCGAGGTTCGCGCTCTGATCCTGACCGGCTCGGTCCGCCGGACCCCGAAAGGCGACCAACAGGCCTTTTGCGCCGGCGCCGACCTCAAGGAACATCGGAAAGGGGAACGAAGCCCCTGGCAACAAAGGGAGTATATTCTGCTGGCCCACGAAACCACTCGGCGCCTTTATACTTTTCCCAAACCGGTAATTGTTGCGGTCAATGGCCCGGCCCGCGGGGCCGGCAGTGAAATGGCCCTAAACGGCGATTTTCTCTTGATGGCCGATAGCGCCTCGATCGCCTTTCCTGAAACCGGGCTGGGGACCTTTGTCGGTGGCGGAGTCACCTCTCATCTGAGCAAGTTGATCGGCCGCCAGCAAGCCAAGGAACTTATTTTCACCGGCCGGGTGCTGGACGGACCGGCGGCCGTTGCCATCGGGTTGGCCTTGAAATCAGTCCCGGTAGCCGCGCTACTCCCGAGCGCCCTTGAGCTGGCCGCAAAGCTGGCGACTAAGGCTCCGATCTCGATGCGCTTCGCCAAAACTATTCTGAACCAAGCAGAAGCTCTGGATCTTAAAACCACCCTGATGCTGGAAGCCGAAGCCATCCTGGCCTGCATGAACACCGCTGACTGGCGCGAAGGGATTGATGCTTTTGCCGAAAAACGAACCCCGAAATATCATGGGAGATAAAAATGCTTGATAAAAAAATCCTTAATGCCAACTCGATCGCGATTGTCGGAGCTTCCAAGACCATTACCAAACGCGGCTACCAGGCCATCCGCATTCTTCTTGAAGAAAAATACGAAGGCCGGATTTACGGGGTCAATCCCAAATTAGAAAGTGTCCTTGGAGTGCCCTGCTATGCCTCTGTTTCCGCGATTCCGGATCCGGTCGATCTGGTGCTGGTCACCACTCCGGCTAAAACCCTGCCGGGAATCATTGAGGACTGCGGCCGCAAAGGCGTGGCCGGCGTGGTAATTATCGCCGGGGGCTTTGGCGAACTCGGCGTTCAGGGCAAAGAGTTTGAAGCCGAAATCGTAAGCAGCGCCCGTGAACATAACCTTCGCCTGATCGGCCCCAACACCTCGGGCATGATCAATATGCATAAAAACCTGAATCTGGTTGGTCTGCGGGATGCCCCGAAAGGGAATATCGCCCTGATCTCGCAAAGCGGCAACATGGCCCTGACCATGATCACCGAAGCCAGAATTAAAAGTCGGGCCGGATTTTCCTATTATGTCGGAGTCGGCAATGAATCCGACATTAATTTCCATGAATATCTTGAATTTTTTGAAAATGATGCAAACACGAAGGCGATCCTGATGTATGTTGAAGGCCTGCGCAACGGCCGCAAGTTTCTTCAGCAGGCCTATCAGACCACTCGCAAGAAACCGATCATCCTTCTGAAAAGCGGACGTTCGATCACCGGTAAACGATCAGCCGGATCCCACACCGGAGCTCTGGCCGGCATGTCCGAGGTCTCCCGCACGGCTTTTAAGAGAGCGGGAATAATCGTGGTTGAGAAATCGGATGAGCTTCTGCCCTGTACCGAAGCCCTGGCCAACCTGCCGCCCATCAAAAACAACCAGGTCGCGATTCTGGCCGACGGCGGCGGCCACGCCACGATCGGAGCCGACGAACTCAGCGATTTACAAGTCAACCTTCCCGAAATCAGCCCCAGAACCAAAGAGAAACTCCAGGCGATTTTACCGGCGGCGGCCTCACTTCTCAATCCTGTCGACGTTGCCGGCGGCGCCGACGACAATCCGGAGATTTTGGCTCAATGCGCTCGCATTCTGCTGCATGATCCCAATATCGGTGGCCTTCTGGTCGTTGGCCTGTTCGGAGGCTACAGCATCCGCTTTTCCGAAAGCCTGGCTTTTGCCGAAGAGGACGCCGCCCATCAGTTCGGCAAGCTGGTCAAGGAAACCGGCAAACCCATCGTCATGCACTCACTTTACTGCTTCGCCAAACCCCATTCCCTCGATCTTCTCCGTTATTACGGCATTCCGGTTTTTGATTCCCTGGAACTCGCCTGCAAGGCAACCGGGGTTCTGGCTGAATATGGAGGATACCTTCGGGGCTACAAAGCCAAGGCTAAATTCGTCTTCAACCTGGGGGCCAAGGCTAAACCCAGAGGTCGGGATATCATGCATAGGGCCCGGGCCGAGGGCCGCACCGCTCTGCTCGAACATGAAGCCAAGGAACTCATCAGTCTGCATGGCGGCATGGTCTGCCAGGATTGTCTGGCTCAGTCTCCGGAACAGGCCGTGACCCTGGCGGCCGCTTTTCCTGAAAAGGTCGTAATGAAAATTGTTTCACCCGATATTCTACATAAAAGCGAGGCCGGCGGAGTGCGCCTCAATCTGCAAAAGCCCGAGGAGATTCGCAACGCCTACAGGGAAATCATCGGCAAGGCCCGGGAATTCAACCCGGAAGCCGAGATTAAAGGGATTCTGGTCGCACCGATGGCCAACGAAGGATTGGAGATTATCGTCGGCACCAAAATTGACGACCAGTTCGGACCGGTGATCATGTTCGGCATCGGAGGCATCATGGTGGAAGTTTTAAAAGACGTGGTCTTTCGCGTCTTACCGATTTCCCCATATTCCGCCAAGAGCATGATTGACGAAATAAAATCGGTCAAGCTGCTGGATGGTTTTCGCGGCCAACCCCAAATTGACCGCAAAGCCATCAAACGACTGCTGCTTACCGTCTCGGAAATCATCGGCTCATATCCGGAGATTCAGGAAATGGATCTCAACCCGGTAATCGCCTATGAACAGGGGGTAAATGTGGTCGATGCCAGAATAATTCTGAAAAGCATTTAACTTTGTGACTATCCTTCGGTTCTTTCCTCGAAGAACAGTCCCCTGCCCGGCAAGCTTATTCTAACATGGCATTGCGGCGTTCCAGGATTGAACGCAATTCCCCGGCAACCTGTTGGCGCAGCTCCCGGGGATGGGCCCCCTCGCGCTCCCAACCCCGCGCCAAGTTTTCCACAAAATGGTCGATTGCGGTCTTCGCCAAGGGCTGCGGATCATGTGCCCAGGCCATCATCGCCTGGACCTGATCCCGACAGCTGAGCTCCATGTTGTAACCAAATTGAAAACCCTTGCAAGCCATCAACACCGGTAAATAACCATAATCGCGCTGTCCAGGACGCCAGAGTCGAAGAAAAGAGTATTCAACCACTTCCTTGGCTTTTGCCCCCGCCGCCGGGCGATGTTTACGCCGCTGAATAACCCCGCGCAATTCATTATCCGCCAGCCTGCGCTCCCGCCACCGGCCTCGTTCATCCCGCTCAAGATCGCCGCCCAGCAGAAGCAGACAAAGATAATCCGTCAGCTCAGGCCGACAATGACCGAGCCCGGTTTTTTCAATATTGATATGCAGGCTGTGTGGTTTGATTTCACTGACGAAATCAATGGCCTCTTCAATATAGAGGGCCACCAGTCCGGGATCCTGGGACAGGGGCATTGAAAAGCTGTACGGATAATCAAGCCGAACCATAGAGTATTCATAAAACCCTCCGGGCTGGGCCGTGATTCGCGGCAGCGAGAGCAGATTAAGTCCGCGGATATGGGTATCAAGGTAACCACCTAAACGCCAGGAGACATCATCCAGATAGAAAGCCTCATAAAACTTCATATTCTGAAACAAAGGATCGCTGCAACCGGACTTGAAAGGCGCATCAAAGGTCGCAAAGCGGCCCAGATTACTGAATTCAAGCTCGATCCCGAGGGGCGTGCCGCCCGGTCGGCTGCAAGCTCTGACCTGAGCGGCCAGGCTTTCGATTTCCTCGAAACTCGGTGCAAATATTTCATGAAAACGGGAAATCGTCAGCAGCGCAAAAACATAGAGACTGCGCTGGGAGTCATCGATAACCTGCGTCAGCAGCTGATCGATGACAGCCTGACAGCGGTCACGATGACGATTAAACCAGAGCAGGGAAAGCAGATTTGGGAAAAAGTCGTAATAGCTGCCGGGAGCAGGAGCCGGCATGAGCTGTGCGAGGTGAGCGCGCCGAAAGCTCTGCACCAGAAAACCGAAGAGAAAATGGCGAAAAATAAGGTTCAGATAAGGACGCAGAACCTCATGATGACGCCAGATCCGCCGACTGATTACAAGACGACGAAATTGCCGGTCAGCCGCGATGGCAAGGTTACGACGAAAAGCGAAAGGGGTTGAAACCGGCTGATCTTGAAAGAAGAGAAAACGCCGACGGTAGGTTACCCCAATAAACTCGCGCAACAACATCAGGCGCTCAAGCAGACTCAAGCGCTGGTAGACCTCCTCGTAACGGGTCGCATGCAGTTTTCCGGGAAAATAAAAAGGCACTGGCTCACGCAGGGAAACCCATTCAGGGCGGTTTACCGATTAGATTAAACGTCTCCGGGCCGTAAAGTTATACTCTATACTGATCGCCTATGAATAATCTCCTCGACTGTATTTTTCCACCTCTACCCTGGCCATGACCAGTGAATGCTGCATCAACTCCAGCAAATCATGATGTTCAACCTGGTTGATATATTCCATCATCCCTTTTGAAACCTGATCCAAGACTCGAACCGTCTCCTTCATGTTTTCCGGATTCAACCCTTCGCGGTTCAGACCCTGACGATATTTATCGAGAATATCGATCAGCTGTTCCGTATCTTTTATCCCTCTTTCGCGCAGATCAAAAGAATCAGGAAGGCCATCAAGATCAGCCAGCTCATAAACCGGAAAAGTCGCAAAAATCGGCGACGTCGATCTGGCCGCAACCGCTCCCGTATCCTGATTCTTCAGTTCACGCTCCAGTAACCGACTAAAATCAGCCTTCTCCGCGCTGCGCTCGGAAACTGTTTTTTTTACTTCACCGGCAAGCTTACCGGCCCCGACCGTATCGATTCCTTCAATGCTCATGGTAAAGCTCCCGCAGAGCCTCCCCCAATCGATCAAGAGGCAGTTTAAACTGTTCCCTGGTCTGCATATTCCGGCACAAAGCCTCTCTCTCTCTCAGCTCATCGGAACCGACGATGACCGTATATCTGACACCATCTTTATCGGCCTTTTTCATCTGACTCTTGAGACTTTTCGGCTGAAAAAACAGAGTTGTCATTGCCGCTTCACGATTAAGATCAACATGGATCGGAAAAAGTTCCCGAAGGGCCTCCGCACCAATAGGAATCAGGGCGGCAAACGATGACGGCAAAGGAAGGCTACGGCTGTCAATCAGCATCATCAGACGCTCGAAACCGATCGCGAAACCAAAAGCCGGAGTCGACCGCCCGCCAAGCTCTTCGACCAGGCGGTCGTAGCGACCGCCGGCAGCCACCGCATTCTGGGCTCCGAGATCGCCGGCCAGAAACTCAAAGGTTGTCCGCGTATAATAATCCAGACCGCGCACCAGATAAGGATTTATCTGATATTTGAGACCAACCCCATCAAGCAGCTGACAAAGACCACTGAAATGCGCGTTACAATCCGGGCAGAGAGTTTCGCTGATCAAGGGAGCCCCGAGCGCCACTTCGCGACATTGCGAATTTTTGCAATCCAAAGCCCGCAACGGATTCTCCGCCAGCCGCCGCCGACAGTCAGGACAAAGTTTCTCCTGGTCTGCGACCAGATAGGACCGTAGCGTATCCCGATATGCCGGACGGCAATCTTCGCAGCCTAAACTGTTAAGATGGAGCACCGTTCCTTCAACCGAAACTGCATGAAAGAACTGTGCCAGCATGATCAGGGTTTCGGCATCCTGGTAATAACTTGCTTCGCCAAAAACCTCGGCCCCCAGCTGATGAAATTGACGATAGCGTCCCTTTTGCGGTCTCTCATATCGAAACATCGGACCTACGTAGTACAATTTATTGATTTCATTGATCTTATCAAGAGAATACTGATTGAATGCACGAACCACCGAAGCCGTACCTTCTGGTCTTAGAGTCAAGGAACGATCCGAGCGATCAAGAAAAGTATACATCTCTTTTTCAACGATATCCGTGTCGCCGCCGATACTGCGGGCAAAAAGTTCCGTCGGTTCAAGAAAGGCCAGGCGCAACTCGGCAAATCCGTACCCCTCCAACAGATTCCGAAACTTATTCTCCACGGCCCGCCAGCCAAAGCTGTCCGGCGGCAG
>DSCM01000057.1 GCA_011049115.1 Pseudomonadota bacterium | reverse complement strand
TTCTCTTTTATAACCGGTTGACTTGAGACTGTCAAACTATTTGTCAAACCGAACCTGGCGAGCTCGTATTAACGCTTGAATCTCGCGACAACAGGATGGCACACTGTAACCGCTCCGAATGCGGGGCGCCAGAAACCCGAGGCCTGCGGCGGCCATCGAAGAACGCCACCGTGACGCTCTCCAGGCCAAAGCCGGAAGAACTTGCAGGGCCCACCAAGACCGGGCGAGTCGTTACAAAGCCATCAAACTTGCAGCGGAAGGCCCATAATTGAGTTGTTCGGACCGCGATAAACATGTTATAGGAACATTCGGCAAATCGCACCCGAACGGACACCATGCGCTCAACCCGACGGTTAAAAAAGAGAGGACACCTTGACGGAGAGTATCGAACTTCTGGATATACTTCTGCACCTGGATGAACGCCGGGGGCTTGAATATGCTTTCCTTTCAATCCGCCCCAACACCAGAATCACAGACCCTGAAGATCCCGCCGTTTTGCCCGCGATCGTGGAAGCCGTTGTCAACCAACTCAAACAAAAAAAGATCGGTCACGGCATCATCCCGAAATCAGATCTGATCGCGGAAATAACCCGTTATCTAGCCGACTACGATAAAATCCGGGCGCAGAAGACATTTTTCACCTTTCCGCTCGCCGCCCCCAGCCCGCCGCAGCCGGGTATCGACGGCAACCTTGAAATTCTGATCGAGCTCAAACTGAAACCAGGCAAAATCTGCAATGAAAAAACCGGCAAAATCGACTACCATGACCTGGGTTTCAGCGAAAACCTGATCCATCAGGACGAGCCCCTGGCAATCATCACCCACGCCACGGCCGGCCGCGACGGCATTGACATTTTCAGCCGACCGATCAAAGCCCGACCCGGTCAGGAGGCAAAGCTCCCCTCTTTTGACCGTAAAACCATTTACCGTACGGATAACCCCGAATTCAATCAAACCATTCTCAGGGCCGGCAGCACCGGGTTCCTCTACCACGAACCCGAACGCGGATACTTCATCAGCAAAGACGTCCTGGCCAAAGAGATTAATTTTTCGATCGGCAATATTGAAGTCAATGATTTTTCCGAAATTGATTCAACCATCAAGATCTCCGGCAACAAAGACATCCTGCATGAATCGGTCAAGCCGGGTTTTTCCCTGAAATCCCGAGAGATCATTATCGACGGCAATGTCGGGCGCGGGGCCACGATCGAAGGCGACAGCATCATCATCTCCGGCATCGTTGACAGCCAGGCGAAAGTTATCGGTCGGCGGATTGAAATCGGCAAAGTCATCGGGGCCCATGTCGAAGGAGATGAGATTAAAATAAACCAGGTTGTACAGAATGCCACGATCAGCGGCCGGGAAATTAGGATAGGTTCCTGTCTGTCCTCGACCATCCTCGGCGAAGAGATTTACATCGAGCGCGAGCTGCGTTCGAGCACATTATCCGCCGCCCGCTTCATCTTCTGCCAGAGTACCAGAGGAACCATCCATTCAAACCTGAGCATCAACCCCCTGGTCATACCGAGTTTTCTTCGACAACTCGAGAAGCAACGCCTCACGGTAGAAAAGCAGCGCCAACTCTTTCAGGCAGAAAAACAAAAACTCATCCGCCAGGCAAAGCTTCACGAGGGCCAACACCGACCACAAGTTGAAAAGTTTTACCGACAAGTGGAAGAAGCCAAAAAGATATCCCTTAACACAGGCCAGAGGAAGGTGCTTGAACAGCTGCTGGCACAGGGCCGGCTCGATGATATAATGCATCGTTTAAAACTTAAGTTTTACGCCGAAACCCGTCACAACCTCGAGAATTTCGCCAAAAGCCTTGAGCTCTTGCACAGCCTGGAGAGCTCCACGGCAAACCTGGAACGAAAATTCAACCAGGAATCGTCAATCCAGCGGAAGATGGAGGAAGCCCACAAACTGGGCCTGATTCTGATCGGGGCGGAAAATTCCGGCGAGGCCAAGATCTGTTTCGGCGATCACAGTCTTGCGCCGTCGATCTATAACCACAAACTGCTTTTTTATTACGATGCCCCCAGGGAACAGATTCTGGGACTGGAAAAATTCGGCCTCCGCACCCAGCAGAAACTTTTATCCCAGATAAGCTCGCGAGCCCTGGGGCTTATCAACGAACTCCGCTGAATGTCAAACTCCCCCAACCAATCGCTCGCAAACCTGGTCAAGAACGCCGGCACCGTCGCCTTCGCTACCCTTTTAAGTCGAATCCTGGGCTTTGTCCGAGACATGGTCACCGCCAGCTACCTGGGCACCTCAATCTATGCCGATGCTTTTTTTGTCGCCTTCAGGATTCCCAATCTCCTGCGTCGACTGTTTGGCGAAGGTTCTCTGACCTCGGCTTTCATTCCCGTCTTTTCCAGCTATTTAAGCGTCGGCAAAAGGGATGAAGCCCGCGCCATCGCGCAGACCGCCATGACCTTGGCCTCCATCTGCCTGACAATCATCACCCTGCTGGGGATTGTTTTTTCCCCTCTGATAATCTCCCTGATCGCTCCCGGGTTCAGCGCCACCCCGGAAAAATATGAGCTCGCGGTGTTTCTTAACCGGATCATGTTCCCTTATATCCTGTTGGTCAGCCTGGTGGCCCTGGCCATGGGTATCCTTAACGCCGACGGCCATTTCTTTATTCCGGCCCTGGCCCCTGTCCTGCTCAATCTGTGCATGATCGGCGCGGCACTGGGATTGAGTCAAATTCTGGGCAACGCCGCGCTGGCCCTGGCAATCGGGGTTCTCGTCGGCGGTCTGGCCCAGCTCCTGTTGCAGCTTCCGGTCCTCAAAAAACATGGCTTTCCCTGGTGTCTCCGAGGCAATTTTCGCCATCCGGCCATCAAGCGGATCCTGATCTTAATGGGACCTTCCCTGCTGGGCCTGGCAATTACCCAGATTACGATTTTCTGCAACACCCTGCTGGCCTCTTTCCTGGCTGACGGCAGCATTTCCTTTCTCTACTTTGCCGATCGCCTGATTCAGTTTCCCCTGGGGGTGTTCGCGGTCGCCCTGGGCACCGCCGTGCTGCCCGCCTTAAGCCGGGCCGCGGCCGAAAAAAACTGGGCCGAGTTCTCGCTGAATCTGTCCCTGGCCCTGCGCCTGCTGATTTTCATCACCCTACCGGCCATGATCGGCCTGATGGCTTTAAGCCGACCGATTGTCTTCCTGCTCTTTGAGAGAGGTCATTTCGGTCCTACTTCAACCACCATGGTTTCCCAAACCATCATCGCTTACGCCACCGGCCTCTGGGCCTACGCGGCCCTAAGAATCATCGTGCCGGCGTTTCATTCCTTGCAGGATACCAAAACCCCGGTCAAAATCGGAGCCCTCGCCCTGCTCTGCAACCTGATCAGCGCATTCATCCTGATGCATTTCTTTCACCATCTCGGCCTGGCCCTGGCAACCGCCATTGCCGGCGCGGTCAACTGCCTGCTGCTCATTTTCGCCCTCAAGCAACGCCTGGGCCGGGACGTCAGCATTGTCGGCTGCGGCCGGGCCCTGGGCCAGGGATTTCTGGCCACGACCGCCATGGTCGCGGCTATTCAGGGCCTCGATTTTCTTCCCCTGATCGCTTCAGACTACCAGAACCACCTGCGCGAAGGTTTACGGCTGGGGTTAAAAATTACTTGTGGTCTTTTTGCCTACCTTGCCTGCGCCCATCTATTAAAAAGTCCGGAACTGGCCGAACTCGGCAACTTACGCCGCCGGCGCAGGAAAAGAACGGGAAAACCATGACGGCGGCTGAAAAGAAATGCTGCATGCGACGAAGGCGGTTTTTCATCGCGATAGCGATGATCTCGGGAATCATCGCTATCGGCGGCCTGGGAAGCCTGCATCTTTACTTCTTCGCCCATGCTCCGGGCCCGGGCCCGGAGCAGATCATTCTCATCGAGGCGGGCAGCAGCCTGCAAAAGATCGCCGCCGACCTACACGAACAACAGCTGATCAGTTCACGCAGCAGCTTCATTCTGCTGAACCGCGTCCTCGGCAGCGCGACCCGACTCCAGGCGGGCGAATATCGGTTGGACGCCGCCGCCACCCCCCTGGCCATCATCGACAGCATGAAAAACGGGCGGATTCTGCTTCGCCAGGTTACCATCCCCGAAGGCTTTACCCTGACACAGATCGGGACCAGGCTTCAGGATGCCGACCTGTGCCGGTCGGATGATTTTACAAACCTCACCCAGGCTCCAGATCTCCTGGCCCGATGGGACATCGCGGGAGAAAATGCGGAGGGTTACCTTTTCCCCAGCACCTACAAATACAGCCGGCAAACCAGCTGCCGGCAGCTGGTAGAGATGATGTTGGCAGCCGGACAAGAACGCTGGCGCACACTGATAAACGGTCCGATGGCTCCGGAAGCCCAAGCCCTGACCCGAGGCCAGCTCATAACCATGGCTTCCATAATTCAGAAAGAGGCCGGCAACAAGGCCGAGATGCCACTGATCGCTTCGGTTTTTTACAACCGCCTGCGCCGCGGCATGCGCCTTGAAAGCGATCCGACCACCATCTATGCCCTGAAGGAAAACTTTGACGGCAATCTCAAACGCCGCGATCTACGCCACCCTTCCCCTTACAACACTTACCGGCATCACGGTCTGCCTCCGGGGCCCATCTGCAACCCCGGCGAAGACGCGCTGCAGGCCGCCCTGCGACCTGATCGCAGCGACTATCTTTATTTTGTCGCCACCAAGAACGGCGGACATCAGTTCTCACGGACGTTCAGAGAACATAACCAGGCCGTCGAGAAATATCAACGCCGGCCGCATTGAGTTAAAAATCAGGCTGATTTCCGAATCGCGCCAACCTCTGGCGCCGGAAACGACAGCTCGTACCCGGTTTACAACTCAAAAAAATTACTAAGACGGCCTACTAACAGTTGACGTTCTGCCAGCAAAGTGTATAGTAGGAAGTCAGACCAGTCCAAGCCTGATGGGCTGATTATCCGATAATTAGAGCGGAGCTCGAAATCCGTTCCGCTCCAAGAGCTGAAAAGGCATCAACATGTCCGAATTACGCAAGGATCCCATCGTCGACCGCTGGGTCATCATCTCCCGGGAACGGGGCAAGAGACCCTCGGAATTCAGCACCATGAAACAGGAAAGAAAGAGCGGCTTCTGCCCGTTCTGCCCAGGCAACGAAGACGTGGTTCCCCCAGAGATTCTGGCCTACCGGCAACCCGGCAGCCAGAGCAATGACCAGAACTGGCGCCTGCGCGTGGTCCCCAATAAATTCCCCGCACTTCATATCGAAGGGGACATCATGCGTCAGGGGGACGGGGTTTACGACAAAATGAACGGCATCGGGGCGCATGAAGTCATCATCGAAACCCCGGATCATCAGGCAACCCTGGCAACCATGCCGATCGAAACGGTTGAAGATGTTCTCTGGGCCTACCGGGATCGCATTCGCGATCTGGCCGGAGACGGACGGTTTCGCTATATTCTGGTTTTTAAAAATCAAGGTCTGGCAGCCGGGGCCACGGTCGAACACTCTCATTCCCAGATTATCGCCCTGCCAATTGTCCCCAAAAGAGCCAAGGAAGAAGTCGACGGCGCCAAAAAGTTTTACGACTACAAAGAACGCTGCGTCTTCTGCGATATCATTCAGCAGGAAATCAATCAAGGTTTGCGGATGGTCAGCGAAAATCACGAATTTATCGCGATCTGCCCCTTTGCCCCGCGCTTTCCCTTTGAAACCTGGATTCTTCCGAAAAAACACACCCACGACTACCAAAACAACAGCAAGAATATGATTGAAGGTCTCGCTCTGATTCTTTCAGACACCCTGAAAAGACTGAACCGGGTGCTGGACACCCCCCCCTACAACTTCATTATGCATACCGCCCCGGTCAATTACATCGACACCTCAACCTTCTATCATTGGCATATCGAGATCATCCCTAAACTGACCCGGGTTGCCGGTTTTGAATGGGGTTCCGGGTTTTATATCAACCCGACCCCCCCCGAAGAATCAGCTAAATTCCTTCGGGATGCTAAAATCTGATCAAGCTGCGGGAAATCAAATCTTGGATCACGCTGTTATCAGGAGCTAAGAGAAGGTAATGAAGATTCTGTTTGCCGTTTCGGAAGCTGCGCCTTTTGTCAAGACCGGCGGTCTCGCTGATGTCGCCGGAGCCCTGCCGACAACCCTGGCAGCCCGCGGCCATCAGGTTTATCTTTTCCTGCCGTTTTACCGTGAAATCAGAAAATTGGAGACAACCCCGAATCTGCGGCTTGAGGTTTCGGTTCCCCTGGGCAACATCAAAATAAGCGGCAACATCCTGGAGGTTAACGGCTCCAACCCCAACCTGAAGATCTTCTTTGTCGAAAAAGCCGACTTTTTCGACCGGCCGTTTATTTACGGCCCGGCCGGCACCGACTATCCTGATAACGGCATCCGATTTATCTTCTTCTGCCAGGCAATTCTGGAAGCCGTCGCTCAACTGGGCCTCGCTGTAGACCTCTATCATGCCCATGACTGGCAGACCGCGCTGCTCCCGGTCTATCTGAAAACTCTTTATCGTGACCAGCCTCGAGTTCAGGCCGCCTCGCTGTTTACCATTCACAACCTCGCCTACCAGGGACTACAGGACAAGGATCTCCTTCCGTTGACCGGCCTGGGCTGGGAGGAATTCACCCTGGACCGCCTTGAATTTTTCGATCGGATCAACCTGCTCAAGGGCGGATTGGTTTACGCCGACGGTTTGAGCACGGTCAGCCCGAGCTACAGCCGGGAGATTCTCGAGCCGGAATTCGGCTGCGGCCTCGAAGGGGTGCTGCGGCAGCGCCGTAATGATCTTTTCGGCATTCTCAACGGCGTCGACTACAAAGAATGGAATCCGGCCGAAGATCCCTACCTGGACGACCACTTTCATCGCGAAGACATGGAGGGGAAACAACGCTGCAAAGAAAAACTGGCCCAGACCTTTCAACTTCCCGGCGCTTCGCCGTGGCCGCTGATCGGCATGGTTTCCCGACTGGTGGAGCAGAAAGGTTTTGATCTGATTCTGGAGCTCCTGCAAGAGGTCGAAACCTTTGCGGCCCGTTTCATTTTTCTCGGAACCGGCAACCTCGCGATTGAGAACCGCCTGGCCGATTTAGCCCGCCGGCACTCGGCCCAAATCGCCTTCCTTCACGGCTACGACAATCGCCTGGCCCATCTCATTGAAGCCGGATCCGACATCTTCATGATGCCTTCCCGTTACGAACCCTGCGGGCTCAACCAGATGTACAGCCTGCGCTACGGCACCGTCCCCCTGGTGCGAGCCGTCGGCGGGCTCGCGGACAGCATCAGCAGCTACGATCCTAAAACCGGCGTCGGCAACGGCTTCAGGTTCAGCACCTATTCACCTGGAGCCCTGAAGGAGTGCCTGGAAAAGGCATTGCAACTTTTTCAGGACCAGGGACAGTGGCAAAAATTACGTGACAACGGCATGAGGGAGGACTTCTCCTGGAGCCATAGCGTCTCCGCATACGAAACGCTTTACCAGGAAATCATGGCTCGCTTTCAAAACCGCTAATCCGCATCAGTAAATTCCGGGGCTAACTGAGTCCAGATGGATTCCCTGAAAAAATACAACATTCTCAGCAAAATCATTGAAATCAGCAGCAGTGGTGCCTCGATTGATGAGCGCCTGCAGAAAGCCACCCACTTTCTCTGCATCAGCGGCCTGGCGCCAACGGTTGCCATCTATCTGATGCAGCACCGGGATCGCCAACTGAGCTTGCGTCTGGTTTCGGATTCAGGAGGTTTACTCCCGTTGCCGCTCCCAGCCTTCAACTACGAACTACCGGCGGTCGAAGATCCCTTATGCCGTCCCCTAACCACCTTGCTGCCCAACTTTCTCGACCCTGAACAGGCGGCTCCGGAAGACCTCTTCCGGCAACGGCGCCCCTGGGGCTGGAGTCTCCCCCTGGCAGATGACCACCAAGCCTATGGCATCATGGCTCTGCTCCATCGCGAGCCCTTCACCATGGACTCGGAAAGCATCATCTTCTTTCAGATTATCTGCCGCCAGCTGACCTTAGCGCTGCGCAGTTTCATCCTGAGCAAACGCAATGAAAAAAGAGTCCGGCGCCTGAAGTTTCTTCATCGCATCGGGACCCAACTCAATACCGGCAGGGAACCACAGAGTGTTTTTGCTCAGCTGCCTGACTCCGGTCTGACCTTCTTTGCCAATTCAGCATCCATTCTCCAAGTTTTAGCTCAGGGCAAATCTTATACGGACCATTTCGAACAGGGTTTTTCCAGTCCCGAACAATACCAAGTCGCTCTGGCCGCAAGTCGATATCAATACAACCGGGCCAGGTTTATCAACCGCCCCCTGCTTATCGACACCCCCGCGCAAATACCGGAGGATACGTCCTACAAAGGCTTTTCCAACTACTTTTCCGCCCACATCATCCTGCCGTTGATCAGCCAGGGGGAAATTACCGGAATTCTGGAATTCTTCCTCAGCAACGAACCCCTCAACCAGGAGCTACTGCCGCTCACCAGCGAGGACATTGAACTTCTGCGATTGCTGGCCGACCACCTGGCCGCCACCGTGGAGCGGAGCAAAACCCAAAGCCAGCTCCAGGCCGCCAACCTGGCCTCAGAGCTGCGGACACAACAGCTGACCCTTTCCCACCAGATGAAGAATGCGCTCCTGGCCGCCGACACTCCGGAAAAAATCATTCGCCTGACGCTCGGCGCTCTGGTCAGCAATGAAGGTTTCAAGTGCTCACCGGCGGTCTATCTCGATTTACACGAGCGCGAAAATTACTGGCAATGCCTTTTTCAGGCCACGGTCGATAATTTATCCGGTCGCGGGCCCAAAAAGCTTGAGGGCGACAAGGATATTCTGGAAAAGCTCTCAAGTCACTTGCTGGAAGCAACTCGCTCGCCCGGCAAAAAAGATGGCGACGGGATCAGCGAGATCAGGCTGCCGGCTTCCGACATAACCAGCAAACGTTTTCTGAAGATCCTGAAACATAAAAAACCGGCTCTTGTCGAAGCCAGATTTATCAACCTGCTTCACTCCGAGCTCAAAACCTGGTTGCCTGCGAGCAAAATCGTCACCATTCCGATCTTCAACCAGGAACGTTTGCGCGGGCTGATGCTGGCCGACGGCGACCGCATCAGCCCCCAGGATCTTGATTATATCACCTTATTCACGGATGCCGCGGCCCTGGCCCTGGAAAACACCGAACTCTTCCAGCGCCTGCAGAACTCTCTGGCCAGTCTCAACAACGCCCAGCACCGCCTGGCGCAAAGCGAAAAGTTAATGGCCTTGGGCGAGATGGCCACCAACATTGCCCATGAAATCAAGAATCCGCTGGTTTCGATTGCCGGTTTCGCTCGCCGCTTGCACAGAAAGATACCTAACCAGAGCCAGGAAAAAACCTATAGCCAGATCATCACCAAGGAAATCGAGCGCCTGGAAGAGATCGTCAACAATGTCCTCTCCTTTTCCAAACTGGAAGGCGACAAGTTCTCCGGAGTCAACCTCAACCAATTGATTGAGGATACGGTAGCCCTTTTTGCCCGCCAGCTGAGAAGCAAACGCATCAAGTCAAACCTCGACCTGAACCCGATTTTGGCAGAAGTTGAATGTGACGGCAACCAGCTGAAGCAGGTCGTTATCAACCTGATCAACAACAGTATTCAGGCCATGACCGGCGTTCCGGAACAAATTGAGCGACAAATCCAGATTCGCACCTCTTATTACTGCGACTTAAAGGATCAGGAGTTAAAAGCCCTGATCGAAATCGCGGATAACGGCGAAGGCATTCAGGAACAATTTATTCACGATATTTTCAATCCTTTTTTCACAACCAAGCATGATGGCACCGGACTGGGACTGTCGATCTGCCATCGGATCATCATGAACCATCAGGGAGAAATCCGCATTCACAACCGGGTGGGCAAAGGGGTAATGGTTTCCGTCTCTCTGCCCTTCTTACATAAAATCCAACCAGGACCAACAGCCTAACGGAAACCGGAAAGCGAGCCCTAACATGAGTACACCGCAATACACCCTTTTGGTCGTTGATGATGAAGAAAATATCCGCTGGCTCTACAAAGAGGAGCTCGAGGAAGAAGGCTATATCATCAACGCCGCCGCCAGCGGCGAGGAAGCCCTGAAAATGGTTCCCGAAATCCATCCCGATCTGGTAGTCATGGACATTAAAATGCCGGGCCTGTCGGGAGTCGAAACCCTGATTAAAATCAAGGAAATCGACCGCAACATTCCGGTCATCCTCTGCTCCGCCTATGGTGAATACAAACAGGATTTTTCCACCTGGGCTTCCGATGCCTACGTGGTTAAGGCCGCCAGCCTGGACGAATTAAAAAAGGCCATCCGTGAAGTTCTGGCCAAAAAATATCCGGCGGAAACCGATGCCCGCGGAAAATAAATTTGACAGGCGCGCGATTTTTTAGTAGTAGCGAAAAGCATCAGACAGACATGGGGGATTAGCTCAGTTGGGAGAGCGCAGCGTTCGCAATGCTGAGGCCGAGGGTTCGACCCCCTTATCCTCCACCATCGCCAAGTCGTCGGCTAGAGCCCGACTCCGCCTGCCGGAGTCGGGCTCTTCTCATGTAAGGTCGGCAAAACATCGTGACCGCATTTGACCGTTTTTTCCAGATCAGCACCCGACAAAGCACCATCGGTCGAGAGGTCGTCGCCGGGCTTACGACCTTCGTCACCATGGCCTACATCGTCATTGTCAATCCGGCCATCCTCAGCGCCGCCGGCATTCCCAAAGGGCCGTCCACCACCGCCACTATTTTAAGCGCGGTTTTCGGCACCCTCCTGATGGGGCTCTACGCCAAGCGACCTTTCGCCATCGCCCCCTACATGGGAGAAAACGCCTTTATCGCTTTTACCGTGGTCAAGATCATGGGCTTTTCCTGGGAAACAGCCTTGGGCGCGGTTTTCATCGGGGGAGTGTTATTTACAATTCTCACCCTTAGCGGTTCCCGCCGCTGGTTTGCCAAGGTAATTCCCCCCGGCCTAAAACTGGCTTTCGGGGCCGGCATTGGCCTTTTTCTGACCCTAATCGGTTTGGTCGATACCGGTATCGTACGCCTGGGCGTGATCGGCGCCCCGGTTCAAATCGGAGTCCTCAGTGAACCGCAGGCGGCTCTGGCCATTAGTGGCCTGATTCTGATCGCAATTCTGATGAAACGCAAGGTTCCCGGCGGCATTCTCGCCGGTATTTTCCTGATCGCCCTCACAGGCTGGGTTCTCGGTCTCGCCCCGCTGCCGGAAAAGGTATTCAGCGCTCCGGCGCCTCTCACCGACATCTGGTTTAAAATCGATCTCAAAGGAGCTTTGAGCTGGGGTTTCTTTTCGGTGCTGCTGACCGTTTTCATTATGGATTTCGTCGACACCATGGCTGCCCTGATCGGTCTCGGCGCCCAGGCCGATCTTCTGGATCAGGATGGCAACCTGCCGGATATCGACAAACCCTTGCTGGCCGATGCCCTGGCCACTGTCGTCGGCGCCCTGCTCGGCACGACCACCACCGGGACCTACATTGAATCCGCCGCCGGCATCGAGGCCGGCGGCCGCACCGGTTTGACCGCCGTGGTCACCGCCGCAGCTCTGTTGCTTTGTCTGTTTTTCGCCCCGCTTCTTACTTCAATCCCCGCTTTCGCCTACGGCCCCGCCCTGATCCTGGTCGGAGGCATGATGATGAGCCTGGTCGCCAAGATTGATTTTACAGACTATAACGAATGGATCCCGGCCTTCATCACCATCGCCCTGATGTCCTTTACCTACAATCTGGGCATTGGTATCACTGCCGGCTTCATTTTTCATACCATCATGCAGATCGGCAGCGGCAGGGCCGCCCGCATTCACCCCGGCATGTGGTTGCTGGCCGGGGTTTCACTGCTTTTTTTTATGTGCTTCCCTTACCAGTGAAAAAGCCTGAAGGGTAGTCCCTTTTAGCGGGCCGACAAACAAATCCCCGTGATCGGCGCCAGCAGAAACCCGACTTTCAGGCCTTGGGCAGTTCAATGCCGACGCAAAACCCGGAAGGTTGCAGATTGCGAGCCCAAACCCGGCCCCCACAGGCCTCAATGCTGCTTTTAACAATCGCCAGACCCAGTCCGTTACCTCCTGAACGCCGATTGCGGTCGGCCTGAAGCCGATAGAAAGGCGCGAAGATATTCTCCAGCTCCGCCTCCGGCACACCGGTTCCATGGTCTATTATTTCAACCATCACCTTTTCGCCGCAGCTGCGGCCGACGATCTCGACCTCCACGGCCGCAGCCCTGCCGCCGGACCCGTAGCGCAAAGCATTGCGCAGCAGGTTGGCCAGCGCCCGGGAAAACAACTCGGAATCGGCTCGCAGCTTCAGCTTTGGGTCAAAGCGCAGCTGAAACCGTTCAGAAGATATCTTTTCGCTACGACAAACCCCCTCCGCCACCTCAAGCAAAAGCAAATCCTCAAGCTGTAAATTCTCAGAGCGCAGCTCTGCCCGGGAAAAATCAAGAATCTCATCCACAAGCCGGGCAATATTGTCCGCTTCTTCAGCCACCTCAAGAAAATCGCTACAAACTTCAGGACCAATCTTATTTTCAAGAATCGCCAACCCCATCCGCAAACGGGCCAATGGTGAACAAAGTTCATGCGCGATATCACTTAAGAAGCGTTTCTGCCCTTGAAGATGACCCTCCAGACGCCGGGCCATGTCATTGAGGGCCGAACCCAGTTGGCCGATTTCATCCCGGCGTCCGGTGTCGACGAATTCCTGCTTGAGCGAGCCTTCGACGAGCTTCGAGGTCGCCTGACTCATGCGCTTCAGCGGCCCGGTCAGATGACGAACCATCGGCCACCACCATAACAAGGAGAAAAAAACAATCAGCAGAGCCGCCGCCAGCCAAGGCAGGGGACTGGGATATAAAGAAGAGGCAAACAGGGAGTCGGCCACCGCCAACAAAAGCACAGGAACATAAGCCGTCCGGGGCTGGTTGGGTACCGGCAGCGGCAATCCAAGCCAGTAACGAGTGGGGTTACGACTGCGCCCGCGAAAAAAAGGTTGGCCGAAAGCGGGCGAAAACCTTTCATGCGACAGCGAAGGCCTTAGACGCTCTCCCGACAACCGCCC
>DSCM01000056.1 GCA_011049115.1 Pseudomonadota bacterium | reverse complement strand
TTTCCAGCAGGACGCAGCGCAGCCCGTAAACCTCGGGACAATCAGTCATGATACTGGCCAGACGGAGCAGGATAATCGCCAGATCTTCATTTGCTTCGGGACTGCGCCGGGCCATGGCCCGGCCTGCGGCTGAACGCGAGATCATGACTCGGGCCAGAAAGGGGTTGAGCGGCGGCAGCATGATGGATTGTTCGGGTTGAATTTCGGCGGCTACGCCGTGCAGGGCCAGATAGAGATAGGGGCCGAACTCGACATCGGTATCGCCCCCGGCTTCAAGGGCGAGATGGTTGCGGGGCAGATCGTCCTCGCGCGGGTCGATTATGAGGCCGTAGGTCTGCATGAGGGCGCGGGTCGGAGACGGGGGCAGTTCGCTTACCTCATCCGTCAGAAAAGGTTTAAGAAAATCACGATCGGCCAGATGTTCGATCCTGTATGCTTTGTGAAAACGCGGAGTCAGGGCGGTGAGCTGGTTCAGCTTATGGCGATAACGGCGGCTGTAAAGATAGGCATTGAGCGCGGCCGGCACACTGAAATATACATAAATGCCCTGATTCGCCAGGGAGGCGGCCCGGCGCCGGTCGCGGGCGTCGGCGTTGATCCATGTGTAGGTGACGGAGCAGAAATCATGCTGCAGTTGTTCCTGAATCCGGGCGATCAGAGCTCGGGGCTGAAGATTTTGATGGGCCGCGGCGAGAATGATCAGCGCATCGAATTCCCGGGATTCAAGACAGGCCTGGACGGCGGCGGCAAAGCTTGCGGTATCGGTGGCGCCGCCGACATCCAGGGGATTCTGAATCAGCTTATGGGGTAGAATCCGTCGCAGGCGGGCGGTCAGTTCCTTCGACAGGGGCGTGGGCTCGATTTCGCTGAAAAGCAGATTGTCGACCGCGAAAATGGCCAGGCCGCCGGAATTGGTGATGATGCCGAGGCGGTCGTCGACCGGAATGTTGCGCCGGGACAGGGAGCGGCCGGCAAGAAGAAGTTCCTTGAGATTGTCTACCGAAATGATTCCGGCCCGGCGAAAAGCGCTGTCGTAAACCGGTCCCGATCCGATCTTGGCGAAAACCCGCCGGTGCATGACCTCGTGGATTCTGGGGTGGCGACCGCTTTTGATGGCGATTATCGGCTTGACGCGGGAGACGGAGCGGCAGGCGCTGATGAATTTCCTGACGTCGCGGATATTTTCCAGATAAAGAAGAATGGCGTCAACCTCAGGATTGTCGCCGACAAAGTCGATGAGGTCGCCGAAGTTGATGTCGAGCAGGGAGCCGATGCCGGCAACATGGCTGAAGCCGAGATCGAGCTCCTGGGCGAGATCCAGAATCGTGCCGAGAACCGCGCCGCTTTGCGAGAAAAAAGCCAGGCGGCCGGCTTTCGGCAGATGCGGATGGGTGGAGAGATTGAGCTGAATCGGGGGCCGGAGAATGCCGCTGGAATTAACCCCGATGATGCGGGTGTTGTAGCGACGGGCGCAGGCGGCGATCTCTTGCAGAATACGGCGATCTTCGCTGGCGGTGATATTCTTGGTGATGGCGATGGTCGAGGTTTTGCCGAGGATTTCCGGTTTGAAATAAGCCGGCAGCTGCCGGAGAGGACAGGTGAGGAAGAGAAGGTCGATTTCTTCCCGAATTTCCTCGGTTCGGCTTACCGCCAGAAAGCCTTCCCGGGTCGGGCCCGGGCCGATCCGGTAAAGGGTGCGCGGACGGGCGGTGTCATGCAGATTGCCGCACAGAATCTGGGTCTTAAGGTCGGGGGCGGGCTCTGCGGTTTCGGCTACGGCTACGGCGATCACCTGGGGATTGAAAATCTTTTCCAGCTGGCTGAGGCCCATGTTATGTTATCCCATATTTGTCGAGGCGGTAGCGCAGTGAACGAAAACTCAGACCGAGAAGCGTCGCCGCCTTGGTCTTATTACCCTGGCATTGGGCGAGAGCCTGTTTAATCAGGTCGATTTCCAGTTGGGTGACGATTTCTTCCAGATCAAGGCCCGTAGCGGGGAGGATGGTCCGGGTGGGGCTGCTGTAGGGGGCTTTCTGCTGGACGACCGGCGGCAGGGTGGCGAATTCTATTCGCCGGCTGTTTTCCAGGACGACGCAACGCTCGACGATATTTTCCAGTTCCCGAATATTGCCGGGATAGTCATGATTCATCAGGGCCTGAGTGGCTTCCGGGCTGAACCCCTCCAGTTCCTTCTGGTATTCCCTGGAATAAATCTGCAGAAAGTGACGCAGCAGCAGCGGAATATCTTCCATGCGCCGGCGCAGGGGGGGCAGGTCAAGGCGAATGACATTGAGTCGGTAGAAAAGATCCTGACGGAATTCCCCGCTGTCGACCGCTTTCTGCAGATCCCGGTTGGTGGCCGCGATAAAGCGCAGATCAACCTGAAGTTCCCTGGGATTGCCGACCTTCTGAAAACGTTTTTCCTGAATGACACGGAGAATCTTGACTTGCAGGATCGGAGGAATCTCGGCGATTTCATCCAGGAACAGGGTGCCTCCGTCGGCCGCCTGCAGGTAGCCCTCGGTTTCGCTGACGGCGCCGGTAAAGGCGCCTTTGGTGTGGCCGAAAAGCTCGCTTTCCAGCAGGTTCACGGGAATCGCGGCGCAGTTGACCGCGACGAAAGGTTTTTCCTTTTGCGGCCCGGAAAAATGGATGGCCTGAGCCACGAGTTCCTTGCCGGTGCCCGATTCGCCGCAGATCAGAATGTTGGTCTTGGTCGGAGCTACCTGTTTGATGATTTCATAGATATCCATCATCGTCTTGCTTTTGCCGATCAGATTGTCAAAACCGAAACGTTTTTCGAGGGCTTGGCGCAGTCTCAGGTTTTCCCTTTGCAGCTCTGAACTTTTCAGAGCCTTTTCCACGGTCAGGAGAATCTCGTCAACCTTGAAGGGTTTGCTGATATAATCAAAAGCTCCGCTTTTCATGGCCTCGATCACCGTGCTCGTCGAGGCGAAGGCGGTGATCATGATGATTTCGGTTGCCGGGCATTTTTTTCTTACCGTGCGTAAGAGCTCCAGGCCGGTCATGGCGGGCATCCTGAGGTCGCTGATGATCAGGTCGTAAGTTTCGTGTTCCAGGGTTCTGATGGCGGCGACGGGGTCGGTAAAACCGCTGACCAGGTAGCCGTTGCGGGCCAGAATGATTTCGAGAAATTCGCACATGCTGATTTCGTCATCGACCACCATGATATGAATCGGCGGATGTTTTTCAGCCTTGGCCGGATTGCTCATGTCGCGGATGCCTCTTTGCAACCGGCGCTGTGGTCCGCCGGGTTTCGCGGTTTAAGGGAAAGCGATTTTTCGGGCTCGGTTTTGATCAGCCCCGGAAACCTGATCCTGGCGCAGGTCCCGGAGCGACCGTCATCCCGGTTATTGATCAGAATCTCGCCGTGGTTAATGCGGGTCAGTTGAAAAACAATGTAAAGGCCAAGGCCGGTGCCTTGATCCTTGGTACTGTAAAAAGGTTCGAAAATCTGGGAAACATCGCTGATTCCGGGACCATCGTCAATGATGGAGATCTGTATGGCGTGGTTTGCGCTTTCGGTGATTTGCGGCGTGGCTTTAGCGTCGGTCTCGCCCTGGGACTCAAACCTGAGGTTTCGGCTGAGAATCTGTATCCGGCCATTCTGGCCGACCGCCTCCAGGGCGTTTTTACAGAGGTTCCAGAAGATTTGTTCAAGTTGCTCCGGATTGGCCAGGATGGTAAAATCCTCGTCCTCGTAATCTTCGTGAAAGGAGATCTCAGGAAACTGCGAATGAAAGAGAAAAACCAGGTCGCGCAGCCGTTTGATGACCTTGACCTCGTGTTGCTCTTTGCCTTCGAGTCGGGAAAAACTCAGAAAATCGCTGATCAGATGATCAAGGCGGCTGCTTTCCCGCAAAACGATCTGCAGCAGGCGTTGCCGAATGTCGTCTCCGGGCGGCAGGTCCCGGGCCAGAATCTCGATGGAACCGCTGATCGCGGCCAGCGGATTCCTGATTTCGTGAGCGATGCCGGCCGCCAGACGACCGATAGCCGTCATCTTGCGGGCCGCCTGAAGACGTTCTTCGATTTCTTTCAGGTTGGTCAGATCCCGGAAACTAATGATCCAGCCCGGTTGGTGTTGTCGGCTGTGGCGCAGGGGAGTAAAGGAAAAACCCAGCACGAGCCGCTCTCCCCGCGGGGACTGGTAATTGATTTCATGACGTTGGCGACGTTGATTGCCAGTGCTTGGCTCTGGCAGGTCGGGGATGACTTGCGCCAGCCCGAGCTGCTTGATTTCCTCGGCGCTGCGACCGAGAAGGGTGCTGCCGGCGGGATTGATCGAAACAATATTTAACTGCTGATCCGTGGTGATCAGGCCGCTGTCGATCGAGGCGATGATATGTTCGTTCAGATCCCTGAAGTCCTGCAGGTCGCTGGTCACCTGTTGCAGGCGCTTACGGGTGCTGACTCTTTCTTTGGCGATCACCCGCAGAATGAAAGCGGTCAGATAGAACGGAGCCAGATTGAAGAAGAGCTGGGAGACGATCTTACGGTTGCTGCTGAACAGCGGCGGCAACGGCAGCAGCTCTTGCAGGGGATTGTGAATGTGAGTGAAGATAATCAGTAGATAGAGGAAGGTGCAGTAGAAAAGCAGGGTTACGGTTTGCTGGCTTTTCAGGTAGAGGGTGCCGCCGAGAATGATGAAGTAGAAAAAAGGAAAAAACAGGCTGTAGAATCCCCCCGTCAGGTAGATCAAGCCGGCAATTAGGGTGGCGTCCAGCAGCAGCTGTTGCTGGATCAGGGGTTCCGGAGGCTGTTTTCTTTTCAGGCTGACGGCGTGAAAAATGGTCAGCAGGTAGCTCAGGGCAATGAAGCTGTACAGCGGAATTGGAATCGGGTCTGGTTTCTGGGGCCAGATGCCTTCGATCAGAATCAGAACCCCCAGCAGCAGCGAGATGAGGAACAGGCGAAAAATCAGCAGCTGTCGCAGGGGGGAGGCGGAAAATTCGGTGTCTTTCATGATCCGGCGGCCTGCATCAGTGGACGACTTCACCCATTTTAAAAATCGGCAGATACATGGCAACGATCATGGTTCCGAGAATTCCCCCGAGAAAGACCATCAGTAGGGGCTCGATCAGGGAGGTGATGGCGCTGACCGCAGTGTCGACCTCGTCGTCATAGAAGTCGGCGATCTTGTTGAGCATCTGGTCCAGGGCGCCGGTAGTTTCTCCGACTGAGATCATCTGCACCACCATGGGCGGAAAAATACCGCTGTCCATCAGCGGTTCGGCGATGGTCTTGCCCTGGCTAATGCTTTCTCGGGTGGCGAGAATGGCTTTTTCAATAACCACGTTGCCGGCGGTGCGGGCCACGATTTCGAGTGAGGTCATGATCGGCACCCCGCTGGAGACCATGGTTCCCAGGGTGCGGGTAAATTTGGCGACCGCGACCTTACGCAGGAGAATTCCGAAAATCGGCAGCTTGAGAAAGAGATTGTCAAAGAAGAAATGCGCTTTTTCGCTCTTGGCGTAAACCTTTCGCAAGCTGAAAACCGCGCTGAAAAGCGCCGCGACAATAAAAATGATATTGTTGCGCAGGAAGGCGCTCAGGTTGACGATGATCTGGGTCAGCAGGGGCAGCTCGGCGCCGAAGCCGGAAAACATTTTCTGAAACGAGGGGATGACGAAAATCATCATGATAGCGATGACGATGATCGCGACGGCGACGACCGAGGCGGGATAGACCAGGGCGCCCTTGACCTTTTTTTTCAGTTTCAGATTCTTTTCCATGAAAAAGGCCAGGCGGCCGAGGATCACGTCGAGGGCGCCGCCGGTTTCCCCGGCTTCAACCATATTGGCGTAAAGCGGGTCGAAAACCTTGTCATGCCGGCGCAGGGCGTCGGCCAGGGTCTCGCCCTTTTCGACATTTTCCTTGATGTTCGTCAGGACCTTTTTAAACTCCTTGTTCTCCTGCTGCGTGGACTGGATTTCCAGGCATTGGATGATCGGCAGACCGGAATTGATCATGGTCGCGAACTGGCGCGTGAAGACCACGACATCCTTGTCCGGGACACTGGCCTTGAAAAACGGCAGGTTAATCTCGATATCCTTGGGCTTTTTTCTGATTTTAAGGTCGCTGATGCCCTGCTTGCGCAGGCTCATGATGACAATATTCTCGGAGACGGCCTCAAGCTCTCCCTTGACTTTTTTGCCCTGCCGATTCTTGCCCTGCCACTTATAAGTAATCATGATCAAGCCCCTTTATTTGTATGGCGTCTGCTTCGCGCTTAGATTCCCTGTCCCAGCATCTGTTTGAGTTCCATGATGTCATTGCTTTTGGCGAAGGCGTCTTCGATGGTTACCTTGCCGGTTTGGTAGAGATTAGCCAGAGACTGGTTCATGGTCTGCATTGAAAATTTGCTCTGGCCGACCTGCATTTGTGAATAAATCTGATGAATCTTGTCTTCGCGAATCAGGTTGCGGATCGCCGCGTTGGGAACCATTAGTTCCAGAGCCAGGACCCGTCCGTGCCCACTGCGACGAGGCAGAAGCTGCTGGGAGATAACCGCCTGCAGGACAAAGGAAAGCTGCGAACGGATCTGGGGCTGCTGGTGCGAAGGAAAGATGTCGATGATGCGGTTGATGGTCTGGGCGCAGGAATTGGTATGTAGGGTCGCCAGGGTCAGATGGCCGGTTTCGGCGACCGTCAGGCTGGAGGCCACGGTTTCCAGGTCACGGAGTTCGCCGACCAGGACGACATCCGGATCCTGACGCAGAATGTAGCGCAGGGCCTTGCTGAAATCTTCGGTGTCGGCTTTGACCTCGCGCTGGTTGACGATGCAATTTTTATGGGTATGGATAAATTCAATCGGATCTTCTATCGTGATGATATGTTCGTGGCGTTCTTGATTGACCTGATCGATCATGGAGGCCAGGGTGGTGCTTTTGCCGCTGCCGGTCGGACCGGTGACCAGGATCAGGCCGCTGGGTTTGCGCATCAGCTCCTGAACGATCGGAGGCAGGCCCAGTTCGTTGAAGGGTTTGACTTCGTAAGGAATGGCGCGAAAAGCGCCGGCCACGGTGCCGCGCTGCACGAAGATGTTGGCGCGAAAACGGCTGACCCCCTTCAGCCCGAAAGAAAGGTCGAGCTCGTTGTCCTTTTCAAAGCGGTGTTTCTGGTTGTCGGTGAGGACGCTGTAGCACATTTGTTTGGTGTCGTTGGCGTTCAGGGGCGGCATGTCGAGGGGGCGGAGGGTGCCGTCGACTCTTATCTGGGGGGGGCTGGCAACCGTCAGATGAAGGTCGGAAGCCCCGTTTTCGATCATGATTTTCAGGAGTTCATGTAGGCTGGCCATGATGGTGACGTCCTTTTTGCGATTTATGGTGGTTAATCCCGAGCCGAAACCCGCAGCACCTCGGCAAAGCTGGTGGTTCCTTCGATGAGTTTGCTGAGGCCGCTCTGGCGCAGGCTTTTCATGCCGTTCTTGATAGCCATGGCTTTCAGCTCCATGGTGTTGGCCCCGTTGATAATGGCGATTTTAAGTTCCTCGCTCAAAGTCATGATTTCATAAAGCGCGATTCGACCCTTGTAGCCGGTGCGATTGCACTCCTCGCAACCTTCGCCTTTAAGGCAGACCGCGTGTTCCGCGGTTTCCGGGTTCATGCCGGCCTGGATCAGGGCGCGCACCGGAACCTCTTCTTTGTGGCAGCACTTCTGGCAGACCTTGCGGGCCAGGCGCTGGGCCACGATCAGGGAGACCGAGGAAACGATCAGAAAAGGTTCGATGCCCATGTTGATCATGCGGGAGATACTGCTGGGCGCGTCGTTGGTGTGTAGGGTGGAAAGCACCAGATGGCCGGTCAGGGCCGCCTTGATGCTGATTTCGGCGGTTTCCAGGTCGCGCATTTCCCCGACCAGGATAATATCGGGATCCTGGCGGAGAAAGGAGCGCAGGGCCGCCGCGAAGGTCAGGCCGATCGATTCCCGAACCTGAACCTGATTGATGCCGGGCAGGTTGAATTCGACCGGATCCTCGGCCGTCATGATGTTTTCTGAAATTTTGTTGAGCTCGCTCAGGGCCGAGTAAAGGGTCGTGGTTTTGCCGCTGCCGGTCGGGCCGGTGACCAGAATCAGGCCGTAGGGTTGGTGAATCGCGTCTTCAACCTTTTCGAGCATGGCCGGTTCAAGGCCGAGCTTGGTCATGTCAAGTTGCAGGTTGGATTGGTCGAGCAGGCGCATGACGATCTTTTCCCCGAACAGGGTGGGCAGCACCGAAACCCGCATATCCATCGATTTGCCTTTGCCGAGTTTCATTTTGATGCGGCCGTCCTGAGGCAGGCGCCGTTCGGCGATATTGAGTTCCGACATGATCTTGATGCGTGAGAGAATGGCGTTTTTAAGCTTCATCGGGGGCTTCATGATTTCATATAAAACCCCGTCTATGCGGTAGCGGACGCGAAAGAAGTTTTCGTAAGGCTCGACGTGAATATCGCTGGCGCCCCGGCGGATGGCGTCGACCATGATCTTGTTGACGAGACGAATGACCGGGGCATCTTCGGTCTCTTTTTTGAGCGCGGAGGTGTCAAGCTGGTCTTCATCGTGCACCAGCTCCAGTTCGGAATCGTCAAACTCGGCGATAATGTCATCCAGCATGGAAGAGGAATTGTAGAAACGGTCGATGACCTCTTTGATGGAGAATTCGGAAGCCACCGTGATTTCAACATTGTAGCCGGTGATGAATTTAATGTCATCGATGGCCGAGAGATCGGTGGGGTCGCTGACCGCGACAATCAGGGTCGAGCCGATCCGATTGATCGGGATAATCAGATATTTGTTGACCAGTTCGCTGGGAACGAGATCGATGATCTCGCTGCTGATGGCGAAATTTTGCAGATTGACCGAGGGGACTCCGAACTGAACGCTTAAAAAATTAACCAAGTCTTCACTATTGATATAGCCCAGGCGCACCAGAACCGAGCCCAGGCGGCCGGGGTTCGTTTTCTGTTCCGCCAGGGCGCGCTTGAGTTGGTCCTGGTCGATCAGTTTGGCGTTGATCAGCAGTTCGCCGATGCGTTTGTTGGCTTCAGGTGTGATCATGAATTTATCCGTTCGCGGTTTGGGTCGAAGACAAAGCAAGTTCTGTTCCGGAAAACAGCGGCCTGTTTTATCCGGGAGCGGAAGGCGATTGATTCTGTAGGCGGAACCATCATACACGGCTTTGCTTTTTCAATCAACCAAAACGTAGGGCTTTGCCGCCGGGAAAATCCGCCCAGCGCTTTCGCTCTCTAGCCGGTGGTGAGGCATGCGTGGAAAAAGGATCGGGTCGGGTGTCTCCGGTGATAAAAAGTGGAGTCGGCGTTTTAATGACCTCGGATTTTCAGCTTTCATCCGAATTTCCCGGTTTGTCGCGCCTAGAGCTGCCTTGTGAAAATAAGGGTTATGCGGAATGCCGTTTTGTGCATTTTATGACTAGCTTTTTTCTATGTAACTAGTTAATATTAAAAACTATTATTATCTTTAATGGCGGTGCGTAATTTTTTTAAAAAGAGAATGTAAAATGGTGTTTTTTCCTTGACATAAGGGGGAACAATGTTTTACTTATCAGCGTAAGTTGTAAGGTTAAAAAAATCCCCAAGGCCTTGTTATGGACCGGAAGGGAGGGCCCGTCCGGGAAAGGAGGTGTGCAAAAAGCGGAGGGCGCGGGGCTCGGTCGATGTTGGCTGGTGAAAAAACGGTGCGGTGCTTTCGCTTTGTTGCTATCCTTTTTATTTTCTTTGCGACTGCGGCTGGGCCGGGAAAGCGGACTCAATAATTTTTTGGGAGGAGAGTTGGATAATGAGCGACGATAAATATCAAATCAATATTTTTAAGCCTCTGGGTACTTTTCAGAAAACCGAGGTTGTCTACATCTGGGTGATCCTGGCGGTCTGGGGGGTGGCGACCTATGGTTTTCAGATCCTGCTGAAAATTGTCGAGCGCAATCCTCAGGGAGAGAGTTTCCTTACCGACATGCAGTTTCTCGGTTTTCCCTTTCATTACTGGTTTACCGGGCAGTTTCTGATCATTCTTTACATCCTGCTCTGTATCTGGTTCAATATCCTGATTGATGGTCTGGAAGACCGCATGGGCAAGGGCGACATTTTCTGAATAAGGTGAGGTCTGATGGAGAAACCGTACCGCTTCGCTTCAGGCCGTCGGCTGAGGCTGAAGACGGGTTGAAAGGACAAGGAGTTTCATATGCAAGCTGCTATCTCAACTGGATTTAAATTAGGACCGGCGATCATTCTGGTTATTGTTCTGGTCGCCTTTGTCGGGATCGGAGTCGGGCATAAAGCCAAGGATCAGGATGATTACTGGGCCGCAGGCCGGGGCATCGGCCGCATCGGGGCCGGAGCCGCGATCGCCAGTAATTGGATGAGCGCCGCCAGTTTTCTCGGTATGGCCGGTCTGCTCTATCTCAAAGGTTATTTCGCGCTGGCCTACGTAGTCGGCTGGACCGGCGGCTATGTTATGCTGCTGGTGCTGATGGCCGGCCAGATTCGCCGTTTCGGCAAGTACACGGCGGCAGATTTCATCGGCGACCGTTTTGAATCAAACGCCGCCCGGATTCTGGCCGCGGTCACCGCGATCATCATCTCTCTGACCTACGCCATCGCCCAGTACAAGGGTATCGCCCTGATGTTTTCCTGGGTTTTCGGCATGAACTACGCGACTTCGGTTTTTGTCAGCACCGCCGTGGTTCTGGCTTACATCATCATCGCCGGAATGCTCGGGGCGACCAAGAACATGCAGTTCCAGTATTTTGTTATTATTTCCGCCTTCATCCTGCCGCTGGTGTTCATCGCCAAGAAAATGGGTTACTTTTATCTGATTCCGGAGATCGGTTATGGCGCCGCCGTCTGGGATCTGGCGCACAAATACGCCTCCGATCCCAGCAATGTTCAATATGTGCAGCCCTGGGGGGTGGCCAGCACTTATAAATGGATTGCTCTCTGTTTCACCCTGATGGTCGGCACCGCCGGACTGCCGCACGTGCTTTCCCGTTTCTATGTCGTGCCCAATACCCGTGATGCCCGCTGGTCGGTGGTCTGGGGTCTGTTCTTCATCGGCCTGCTCTACTGGAGTTCGCCGGCCTACGCCGCTTTCGCCCGCGTTCAGAACGCGATCTCCGGCTTGCAGCCGGTGCAGGCTCTAGCCGACGCCATCGTCGTCACGGCCGCGGAAAATGCCGGCCTGCCCCAGTGGTTCTGTGGCTATCTGGCTGCCGGCGCGATTTCCGCGGCCTTTTCCACGGTTTCCGGTCTGCTGCTGGCCGCCGGTTCGGCTACGTCGCATGACATTTACTATCGGGTGATCAACCCCAACGCCACCGAGTCGGTCCGGATGTTGATTTCCAAAGTCGCGGTTTTCGCCCTGGGTCTGGTGGTTATCGCTTTCGCCCTGAAACCCTTTGCCCTGATCGCCCAGATTGTGGCCATGGCCTTCGCCATCGCCGGGAACACGATTTTCCCGACTTTTCTGCTGGGGGTCTGGTGGGGCCGTTCCAACAAGTATGGTTGTATCGCCGGTATGCTCGTCGGCCTGGTGCTGACCGCCTTCTTCTTCTTCTGGGGCAAGGGCAATGATCACTGGCTGTCGCAGTTGATTCCGTTCACCTCTTCCTCGCTGATTCTGATGCCGGTCGCGCTGCTGAGTAATATCGTGGTCTCCCTGATGACCCCGCCGCCGTCGATGGAAATTCGCAAGTATCTGTGTGAACAGGTGCATGGTGTCAAGTTTGATTGATCGTTTGGTCGCTTTGAGCTGATCCGAGGACGACTGGAGAAGGGGAGCGTAAGCTCCCCTTCTCTTTTTTTTGTGGATTTTTTTTTGCCGATTGTCTATCTTGGATAAACCCGACTTGAGCTTGAAAGTATTGAGACAGGCGGGCGTGTTTGTTTGCAGGGTCAATTTCAGCCCAAGAAAGCCTGGCCTCTGAATCATTATGCCTACCGCTTATCACTCCGCCGATTTCAGCCAGCTTTACCGACAGTTCAAAGCCGGCGTCAATGTCGATGACATGGCGCGACTGGGCGCGCTTCTGGCTCTGCCGGAGTGCGAATTTTTCCCTGATCTTGAAGCCCATCTGGCTTCGCTGGATCAGGGCTGCGCGGTGCTGGAAGAGCGTCGCAAGTATCTTCGGGTGCGCCGGGCGGAGGTTGTCAGGCTGACGGAAAGAGTGGCGTTGGTTGAAGAACTCGATGAACTGGTCGAGCTGCATCGCCGGCTGAATGTCATTGCCGTGGAACTGTTTCTCAAGGGGGTTGGGGTGATGGAAATTCATTCCCTGATTACCTCCTATCGGCACCGGCTGACGGAAAAGGTGATCACTCTGATCAGTCGGCGGCTGCACCCGGTGCCCTGCGAGTTCGCCTGGTTCAACATGGGCAGCGACGGTCGCCGGGAACAGACCTTTTTCACGGACCAGGATAACGCTCTGGTTTACAAACTCGACGGTTCTCCCGAAATCGACGCTTATTTTGAGCATTTTGCCGTCGAAGCCGTGAACGCCCTCGATCAGGTCGGTTTCGCTCTGTGTACCGGCAACATCATGCCTTCAAACCCCCTCTGGCGGGGGTCGTTCGGCGACTGGCGGCGGCAGTTGGAAGAGATTTTTCACGATCAGAGCCAGGATAATCTGCTGCGGGTTATTATTCTGATGGATATCACGTATTGTACCGGGTCGCGGGCCCTGGGGCAGCGGCTGATAGAAAAGGTCCATACCATGATTCGCGATAATTTCGGGGCTTTGATGGTGATGGCGCGCAGCGCCGTCATGTCCAATGTCGCCCTGACCTTGTTTCGGAATTTTCGTCTGGAGAAAAGCGGTCCGCATCAGGGTAAATTCAATGTCAAATTATTCGGCTGGGCTCCTTTGATCATGACGGCCCGGGTTTTCGCCCTGAAGTATGGTTTTATTGAAACCAACACGGTTGAACGGCTCCGGCTGCTGGAAAAACAGGGGCATTTCGAGACTGAACTCTCCTGCAGTCTGCGACAGGCCTATTGTACTCTCGCGCATGCGAAAATGATTTCCCAGGTGGAAGCCATTGTCACCGGGAGCAAATACGACTATTATCTCGATCCCGAGGCTTTGAACAAGTCCGGACAGGCGCAGCTGAAGCGGGCCTTGAGCAGTGTCGAGGCTTTGCAGAAGCTGGCTTATAACAGTTTTTTCGGCAGTGGGGGCTTGTAAGGGCGGTCGGTGGGAAAGGGTCGGCTCACTTATTCGAGAGCCGTTAAAAGGCAGGTCCCGGAAGGGATCTGCCTTTTTTGTTTCTTCCGGTCTGCCGGCCTGATTATATCTGGCAGGCGCAGCACTGGGCCAGGGCTTTCAGAATGTCTCCGCGAGTGACGATGCCGACCAGTTTGCCGTTTTCGACCACCGGCAGGCGGTTGATGTGATTGTCGGTCATGATCAGGGCGCATTTTTCAACCGCCTCGACCGGTTGCACCGTGACCACTTTGCTTTGCATGTGGTTGGAGACATAGTGGGAGCAGGTGCGACGAATCTGTTCCAGGGAGCTGCAGTCAAGATCAAACGTCGTGATCAGGGGCAGAATGTCCTTGCGGGAAATAATGCCGACGACCTCGCCTCGGTCGACGACGGGGGCCCCGGTTATATTTTTTTCGAGAAACAGATCGATTACATCGCAAACCCGATCCTGGGGGGTAACGGACAAAACCTCCCGGTTCATGATTTCGCTTACCTTCATTGGTATAGTCCTCTTGTTTTTAGTGTCTTAACCATACGTTCCGGTTTGAAAAAACGAATAGGTACGGTTAAGAGTACTTATTTGCGGGCCCTGAGAGCCCTTGGGATTGCAGGCTTAGCCCCCGTGGTGGTTTGTTTCTCTGCTCGCGGCGATCCATTTCGGGGTAATAAAGTCTGGCTTTTCAGAGCCTCTTCTTGAGGCTCTGACGGTTTGCTTAAAGCCTCTCTTTCTATCCGGAAACCGGGGCTTTTGTCAACCAAACAATAAATTTTTTTATTAATAATAAACAAGGTTCTAGGGCTTTCGGATCCCCCGCTGGCGGTGGTAGGCGGAGTCTCCGCAAACCACCGGAAAAAGTCAGAATCTGATTGTTTTTTTTATTTTTGTCTTAAAGTGTTGATTTTTAAAGCTGATTGTCGTTTTTGGGAGACCTTGTATGTATAATTTAAGGTTGCCATGCTTTAGGTTTTAGCGTATAGGGGGTCTCTTTTGCGCAGGTCTGCGGTTGGCCGTCGTCTGCTTGTCGTTGTCGGGCCGTTCCGGAAACGGTGGCTTTTTGACTTTTAAAATAGCGTAACTATTCAGACTGGTGGTCGCATGCCGAAACCTGTTTGTGAAACCCGGACTTTTCGGCGGGGCTGAATGTTTAAGGAAAATCCCGGGACATGACCTCGTGTCCTGGATTTTAAATAGTTTTCTCAGGAAAATCGGTGACATGACCTGGCTTCTGGAAGAAATCGGGATCGTGTCCCCAGCTTTTCCCAGCTTTTCCGAAATAGTTTTTTTAACCAGCGATGAACTCGTGACTATTGATTGAATCGGAGGCAGCAGCACAACCATGGCTTTAAAACGGAGAAAGGTTGATTTCAGGCGGGATTTTGAATTTACGTTTAACGGCGCCAGACTTTTTGATTGCGATACCTATGTCGAGGATATCAAAAAACAGGCCGGAGCGGATTTCGCCGCGATGCGCGAGCAGCGCGATTTTATCGGCGACGGCAACAGCGCCGCGGTCAATGTTCTGAAACGTACGGTTACCGGATTGGTGGGTTATCCGATCACTCCCTCGACACCGATTGCCGAAGGTATGGCCAAGGCTTACGCCGATGGTTTTGTCAATGCCTTCGGCGAGCGCATTTTCTATTTTCAGCCCGAGAGCGAACTAGGCGCCATGGCTTTTCTTGAAGGCGCCGCTTCGCAGGGCGGGCGCTACGCCGACAATACTTCTTCCCAGGGCCTGACCTATAAATATAAAAATATGTATTCGGTGGCCGGTAAACGACTGCCGGTGGTCATGACCATGCAGACCCGCGAACTCAACAAGGGCGGCCTCAGCATTCATAACGGTCACGCCGATCTGTACGCCGCCCGCGGCTCCGGCTGGCTGCAGTTCATGAGCGCCGACAATCAGGAAATGCATCATCTCATTCCACTGGCCTTCAAGGCGATTGAACAGCGCCAGGTCATGCTGCCGGCGATTGTCGCGGGCGAGGGTTTTCAGAAAAGCCACAGTATCGAGAATATCAAGATTGTTTCCGATCAGTTTCTCAAATATTTTCTCGGTGAACCCAACCGCCTTTTCCAGCCCGATTTCGACAACCCCGTTCTGATGGGAACCTTCACCGATATCGGCGCGACCATGCCGACCCAGATGAAGCAGGATCTGGCCCTGCTCAACGCCAAGAAATATGTCAAAGCGGCGATGCGGGTCATGAACGCGATTCTGGGAACCACGCTGGATGTGGTGGAAGATTATCATGCCGCCGAATCCGAGTACGTGGTGGTTTGTCTCGGGGCTGCGGCCGGCACCATGAAGGAGGCCATCGATTATTATCGCGGCCGCGGGGTTTCGGTCGGTTTGTTGCGCCCGGTTCTCTTTTATCCGGTCTGCACCGAGGAGCTGGCGCGCGGCATTCAGAACGCCAAGGTGGTGTCGGTGCTCGAAAAAACCGCACTCGCCAATGAGCGCTACCTGCTGCGCGATGTCAAGCATGCGGCTTACAACGAACGTACCGGCCGCTCGTTCAATCCGGTGATTACCTCCGGTATTTACGGACTCGGCAGTCAGGATTTCAGTGTCGAAGACTGTTTCGCCGTGATAGAAAACATGCTCTCGCAAAAACCCAAGGGGATCTATGCGGTCGGTATCAAGGGTCCCCAGGTTCTGGAAAAGGTCGTGCACGAGGATTTTGTCGAAAGCGAGGTCGGTCTGGCTTTTATCGGGGTCGGGGCCGAAGGGGTTAAAACCGCGCAGGAAACCCTGGCCAAGATCATCGCCAAGGCCGGCAAATACGTGCAGACCAGTGCCAAATACGGGGCTTCCCGCAAGGGCGGTATGGTGGTCATGAATGCCCGGGTGGGCACCGCACCGATCCGCAACTGTTCCGATGTCAGTAAGGTCGAAACCCTGGCGGTCTTCAACGATAAATATCTGCTTGATGACAGTTTGCTCGGTTTTATCAGGGGGATCAAGGCCGGGGGCTATCTCGTCGTCAATACGTGCAAGAGCTTTGCCGAGTTGCAGGCCCAGGCTTCCGTCGAGGTGCGCCGGCTGCTGGCCGGAGCCGCGTTTAATGTGGTCCTGCTGGATGCGACCGGTGCTTCCCTGGCCCGGCTCAAACGTAACCTGCCGGGTACCCCGATTCTGGGCGCGATCAACCGGATTATTGAACTTTTGCCGGGAAAATCCTTCATTGAGGCTTTCCGCAAGGAGCTGGCGAGCAAATTCACCGGCCCGAAAGCCGTTCTGGTGGACGTCAATCTGGAGCTGCTGGAAGTTCCTTACGAGCTCATTCCCGCTGCTCGGGGCAAAGCCGCTCGGGCTGTGAGCGGGATTGAGAAGGCTGTGGAAAAGGTTCCGCCTGCGAAAAAAATCTACTACGATCCACCGCTTTCCCGGGGCTACCACGAAAACGACGAGCACGCGACCCTGACCTTTCCCTCGGTTCTCGGTGACAAGTATCGGCCGCTTTTTATCGAGACGGTGCTGCGGCCGTTGCAGAGAGGCGAGGAGATTTCCTGGAACCAGTTTCATAATATCGTGCCGGCCCGGACCTCGGAGTACAACGACGCCAGTCTGATCGGCACCGCCCTGCCGGTGTTTTCGGCCGATAAATGTATCGCCTGTGGTCTTTGTATCGCCTCCTGTCCGGATAACGCCTTGCGCGTCACCTTGCTTTACGAACGTGAATACCATGGTCTGCCGGAGGCCGCTCGAAAGCAATTCAGACCTCTGGATCTGAGTCGGTTCACCGGTTACGGAGATGCGGTTTTCAAAGAATGCTATCTCAATATCAACGTTATGCCTCAGTTCTGCAAGGGTTGCGGGGCCTGTGTCGAGGTCTGCAAAAGCAAGGCTTTCGCCATGCTTGATAAAAGCGAGGGGCAAAAGGAAAAGGAAAGCCATTTTCTCGACCCACAGGTTTTCGCCATGGACGTCAGTGCCACCGTAGCTCCTTATGTCAAGGAAAACCGCTATCTGCAGCAACTCATGCTGTTGTACTCGGGCCAGAAATTTCTTCCCGGTGGGCATACCCTCTGTCCTGGTTGTGGTGAAGGTATCATCGAAAACCTGGTTTTCGCGGCGGCCGAGATGGTACGCCGCAATCCGCGTCTGATCGCCGATTTCTATCGCTCGATTCCGGCCCTGATGACCCGGGAACACGGTCGTGGCCTGCAGCACATGATTGACCACGGTTTTAATGTCTATACCATCAATGCCACCGGTTGCGCTGAGGTTTCCTGTCTCGGAAACCCCTATAACTCCAGGGTTTATTCCGCCGGTCACTATGGTTTCGGCACGGCCAGTGCGGCCGCGCTCGGTGCCCGGGTATCGCTGTTCAACGCCTTTCGCAACCTCTATCTGGATAAGCTGACCAAGGTTCTGGTCTTCGGCGGCGATGGTTCCTTCTACGATATCGGCAATCAGGGACTCAATTTCGCTCTGGGTGAAAATCAGGACGTGACCTGGATTATCTATAACAACGAAGCCTATATGAATACCGGTTTTCAGAAATCGGGAGCCAGTCGTTTCGGCTCTAACCGGACAACCTCGCCCTACGGCATGGAGCTGCAGGGCAAGGATGATTTTCACCGCGAAATTGTCGGCCAGGCGATGGTTATTCCCGGGGTCTATGTCGCCCGGCTGTCGCTGGCCAATCCCCTGTACGCCATTCGGGTTCTGATCGAGGCGATCGCTTACAAGGGACCCTCGTTGATTGAGTTTTTCTCTCCCTGTCCGACGGGGCAGGGCCTGGCTACCGACGATCTGCCGATCAGACTCTCGAAAATGATGGTTGAGTCCCGGGCCTGGACGGTTTTCACCCGTAAACCTTATGCCCGGATCGACCTGTCCGCCAATCCCGACTCCGAGGAACTCTATCCCCGAACCCGTCAGGTACGAGGTCAGGAGGTCAGGCCCGCGAGTTTTCGTGATATCGTTAATCTCTCGGGCCAGTTTACCGGTGACGCGAAGGCGATCGATGAGATTGTCCGGGTCAATGAGCGTCAGAACCTCTATCTGTGGGCGCTTAATCAGTATCGGGCCGGTATCAGGAGCGATGTTCCGACGGCCGAGGAGCTTGAACGTCTGATCAGTGAACGCTGAAGTTTCCGGCGGCGCGCGGCCTGGCTTGCGGAACGGGAACTTGCCATTTATTTTCGGTTTGAAATGACAGGAAAGTAAATTAGTAAGGGTCGTTATTCGCGGACCGCACCGCCCGATCGGGTAAGAAGATTATAATTTTTGGGGGGCTGGACTTTTTTTTTGAACCAGTTTATATTAGACCGCAATAGTATTGTTTGAAAATCCGGTGTTTGCCCGCCCGGGCAAGCCGCGCCGGATGTCGGAGGCAACCCAGAATAAGGAGAAGAATCAATGAAACGTCTGTTAACTGGTCTTGTGGTGATGCTTGTGATCGCGGTGGCCGCAGTTTTTATGGTCATGCAGAATCATAAAAACGCCCATTCCGCCAAAATCGCCGGTCATTCCGAATATGAATCTGCAAAGAAAGCCCAGCCCAGTTCCGCCGCTCTCAGCGGTAAGGTTCTGGAGACGATGGACAGCGGCGGCTATACTTATGTGTTGTTGGAAACCGCGTCCGGGGAAAGATGGGTGGCCGTTCCCCAAATTCAGGTCGAGGTCGGCCGGACATTGTCCTTGGCTCCGGGAATGGTGATGGCTGATTTCAAAAGTGAAACCTTAAACCGTACTTTTTCTGAGATCGTATTTTCATCCGGTCTCAGCGGGGACCCGACGCCGGGTGCGGCCTTGGTCGCCGGCGAGTGCCCTGGAGGTTACGGCGGTGAGGGGGGAAACGCCGGGTTGCAGGGGGGCGCGGCGGAAGGTATGGCCAGCGGCATGACGGGCATGGGCTCGATGAAATCTTCCGGTCGGGTAACCGTCCCGCCACTGGATCTGGCCATTGAAAAGGCCGAGGGACAAAATGCCTTCACCGTGGCCGAACTTTTCGCCCGGGCGACCGAACTCAGCCAACGGCAAATCACGGTTCGGGGCAAAGTGGTTAAGGTTTCCAGTAATATCATGGGGAAAAACTGGGTTCATCTGCAGGATGGCAGCGGGGTTCCGGAAAAAGGCACGCATGATCTGGTGCTGACCACGCAGCAACAGCCTGTCGTCGGGGAAATTCTGGTTGCTGTGGGCATCTTGTCTGCCGATAAGGACTTTGGCTCCGGTTACCGTTACGACGTGATTATTGAGGAAACTGAGTTCAGGTAAAAGGGCGCGCAGCTTTGACGGCGCGAAAGCCGCTGTTAATGCGGTTTTGTCCCGCTTCTTCTGACATCAGCAAAAAGAGGACCCTGCTTTTTTCAGGGTCCTCTTTTTTTTTCGGAAGGGGGTTCCTTCTTCGTGTATGGGTTTATTTTCTCAAAGCGAAAATGAACCTGAGGTCTCAGGCCCCGGCGGGTCGCCAATTAAAACCGCCAATTTGCGACCCGCGGAAGTGCCTTCAGGGGCGGGCCTGAAACCCGATTGGGTGGCGGGAAACGCTCCCGTGTCAGTCGGTGGCGGTGTTAATCAACTGCGAAGCGAGCAGGGAAATCAGGCTCATGCCGGCTCCGGCGAAGAAGACCAGGCGGTAATCGATCATCCAGATCAGACCGCCCAGCGCCGGAATGAGCACGGCGGAAATGTGATTGATGGTAAACCCCACCGCCATGCTCGGGGCGACGTCGCGGGGGTCGCTGATTTTCTGAAAGAAGGTGCGGATAGCGATGGCGAAGTTAAAGAAGATATGATCGAGAATGTAGAGCCCGGCGAGCGCCATTTTGCTCTGGACCAGGGTGTAGCCCAGAAAGACAAGAATCAGGGCGCTGTATTCCAGGCTCAGAACCCGGCGTTCGCCGAAACGGACAATGGCTTTGCCGATCATGGGGCTGAGATAGAAATTAATCGCGTTGTTGACCAGAAAAAGGATGGCCACCTCGCGCACGGAAAATTTAAATTTCTGCACCATGAGAAAGACCGCGAAGGCGATGAAAATCTGACGACGGGCTCCGGCCATGAAGGTCAGGAAATAAAAGAGCCGATATTTTTTTCGCAAGATCATTCTCTTGTGTTGGGGCGGCAGGCTTGTATCCATGGGTTTCTGCGAAAAGCCCCAGAGCCCCATAACGACCAGCAGGCCGCCGAGAATCAGGTACAGCTGTGTGTAGCCGGTCAGGGGCTCGGCAAGATAGATAAAGATGCCGACCGCGATGTTGGCTCCCGCCGCCGCCCGCCGCTGGGCCCCGAAAACCAGGGGCGACCTGAGTTTGTCAAAGTATTGCAGGGTCAGGGATTGATTGGTGGTCTCAAAATAGTGAAAGCCGGAACTCATGATCAGAGTGGTCAGAATCAGGCCGCTGTAGCTGGGAAGCAGGCCGGTGGCCGCGATGCCGAGCCCCAGGCAGAGGACCGACAGAGCCGAGAGATGATGTTCCTTGATGAAAAGGATAAAGTAAATTGCCAGCAGGGAGAGAAAGCCGGGAACTTCGCGAATGGATTGAATAACCCCGATCTGGGCGCCGTTGAGATGGACCACTTCGACGGCAAAATTGTTGAACAGGGTGCGCCAGGCCTGCAGGCCGAGGGTTGCTCCGATGGTCAGGACGATCAGGTAACGGAACATCGGATTCAACGAGATATTTTTCATTTAGTGGTTGCTTTCAGATTGAAGCTTGAAGATTTCAGGTTTTGGTGCATTACGGGCATGTAAAGCATTTTGTGTAAACGGTCCGGGTTTGAGTTGTCAGTAAACCGGTAACCGGCCTTCAAATATGATTGAGAATTGGTTCAGGGCCGCTCTCCAGTCCCTGATCGGCATCGTCCACTTTTTTGCAATATTATGCAACGCCAAGTAGAGCAGCTTCAGCATAGCGGTGTCATTAGGGAATGAGCCTCGGTTTTTGGTCACTTTACGCAGTGAC